>JAKJFV010000081.1:275-7041 GCA_022704725.1 Spirochaetota bacterium | reverse complement strand
CGCCCGTAATCCGACAGCCTGTGCCCGTATTACAGGAAAAGGCTTCGGCCGCTGTACCTATACCATGATTAGAAAAGACGATGTTGAATCCTATATACAAAAACTTGCCGATTACGAGCGTATTTTCGGATTTCACCCGGCAAGTTATGTAGTAAAACCTGTTTCAGGAGCCTGCATAAACCATCCTTTTACTAAAGCATGAGTATTGAGGCCGTATGAAAATTCTTTTAACAAATGATGATGGTATAACAAGTACCGGTTTACAGATACTTGCTCAAATGCTGAGGAAGGAACATGAGGTGTGGATTGTTGCGCCTGATCAAAACCGTTCGGCTGTTTCACATAGTATAATTATGAATAAGCCTCTTAAAATTGTAAAACATGATGATTTTTCTTTTACCTGCTCAGGTGTTCCGGTAGATTGTGTCGTGCACGGTCTAAATGCTGTTTTAAAGTCAAAGCCGGATGTTATTCTCTCGGGCATAAATTTCGGTGCAAACCTTGGAACCGATTTACTTTTCTCCGGAACAGCAGCTGCTGCAAGGCAGGCTTCTTTATATGGAATTCCGGGTATTGCTGTTAGTTTGGAAAGCTCCGGCGGTATGTATGATTTTTCATCTCTTGCATCCTTCACCATGAAAAACCTTGAGCACTTAATGTCCCTATGCGGCAAAGACATATTTGTAAATATTAATGCCTTGTCTCCCGGTCCTTATTCCGAGTGCCGGCTGACAAAACCGTCGAAACGCTATTATAATGACGGAGTAAAACCCTTCATTGCTCCTGACGGGCAGCACTATTCTTTTTTCGCCGGCGGGGATGTTGAAACAGAGGGCGATGAAAGCTGCGACTATTGTGTCGTAAAAAAAGGTTTAGTTTCGGTAAGCAGAATTCTGGCACAGCCCTCTGCACATCCGTGTAACGATGCTTCATGGGAGAAATCATGTCAAATGTCCTAAAAGAAGGTATTACACTTTACCGCTCCTCAAAATATGAGGATGCACTGGCTTTTTTTCTTTCTGTTCCGTCTGATTCTTCAGTATCGAGTACCGATCTAGCCTATTATATTGGACTTTGTTATGCCAGAATGCAGAAATATGATGAAGCGCTGCTTTATCTTGAACAGGTTATAACAGGCGGAGATGAAAATGACCGTATGAATCAATGCCGTCTTATTTTATCTGTTATTTACAGTCTCACCGGCAGAACAAGGCTTGCAGATTTTGAATTAAAAAAACTTCTGGAAGGCGGGTATCAGACCGAGGCGGTGTTCTGTGCTTTAGCCTATGTTGCCTGGGTACAAAAAAAAACTGAGGCAGCCGTAAGTTATTATGAGAAGGCGCTTGATATAAACAGCGAGTATCCGACAGCTTTGAACGGTCTCGGTTATGTTTTAGCTTGTTCGGGAAAAGATTTAACAAAGGCTCTGTCATTGTGTAAAAAGGCCTACGATTTTGATCATGAATGTCCTGCTTTTTTAGACTCCATGGGCTGGGTTTATTATCAGCTGGGGCTGCTCAAAGAAGCAAAACAATACAGTAAGAGAGCGAAGGACAAAGATTCTTCGAATGCGGAGATTATTGAACATTACAGGCTCATTCACAGCCAGCAGACTACGCAGAGAGACGAAAATGGTTCCGCAGCCAGGGGAACAGGAAGGGGAGGTGTCCGATGAGATCACTACGATGCAAAACGGTATTAATCCTTTTATTTTTTACCCTTCCGGTCTTCATTTTTTCTCAGCAGACGCCTTCTCCTGCTGACCGCGGAATGGCAGAGGAAGAATTCCGTCTTGGCGTACAGTCATATTACCGCGGTTCCTTCAATGAAGCGATTATTCAATTTGAAAAAGCCTTATCGTTTCTGCCTACAGAAAATCTCATCCTAGACTGGCTTGGGAAAGCATATTACCGCTCCGGAATAGAGAGTGCTGCTGTTCAGCATTGGACTCTTGCTTCTCAAGCCGGGTACGGCGGGCTTCTGCTGCAGAATAAGATTGAGGTTGTTCAGGAACGGCGGAATATCAGTCTGCTTTCTCAGGGGAATCCCCGTTTTTCAGAATCGGGAACCTTTCCCGGAAGTTCGGGCGACACATTGTTTTTCAGTAATCCTGTCTCTATTCTTCCCATGAATGACGGCTCTGCCTGGGTTATTGCGTATGGTTCAAATGAACTTGTAAAAGTTGATGTCAACGGATCTATCATAGATCGAAAAAGGGGTACCTTATCCGGATTTGACCGGCCTATGGACATACTGCTTTTGCATAACGGAAATCTTCTAATAACTGAATACCAGGGCGACCGGCTTTCATATTTAAGCCCCGATGGTACCTATATAAGCAGTTTCGGCTCAAAAGGCAGAGGGAAGGGAGAGCTTTTAGGACCTCAGTATGCAGCTCAGGATGAGAGCGGCAATATTTACGTAAGCGACTTTGGAAACGCACGCATAAGCGTGTTTAATGAGGAAGGATCTTTTCTGTTCGATTTTGGATCAAAAAATAATAATTTTCCCGGCTTTTCTGCACCTTCGGGAATTCAGATTTTGCATAATACCGTATACGTCAGCGATGCAGTACGGGGCACAATTTATTGTTTTGATACATCAGGGAATTTTCTGACGAAACTTGTTCCGGACGGAACTCTTGAAAATCCCGAAGCTCTAAAAATATGGAAGGGCTACCTTCTTGCTGCAGATACAAATACCATAAAGGCTGTATCACCTGAAACAGGAGCTGTTATAATCGTCGGTAATACAGGAAATTCTCCGTCCAGAATAACCTGCGCAGCAGGGGATAGAAACGGGAATATTCTTGTCTCAGACTTTACGGCAAATGAGATTGCTGTTTTTTCTCAGATGAATGAGCTTGTCGGCGGTCTTTTTGTACAGATTGAGCGTGTAATTGCAGATTCTTTTCCGGATGTTACCGTTGAACTCAAGGTGGAAAACCGTCAGAGGCAGCCTGTTGTCGGATTAAAGGAAGTTAATTTCTTTCTTACAGAAGGAAGCCGGCCTGTCTCTGTCCAAAAGCTCTCCGGTTCCGGCGATTTAAACACCTTTGCCGACATCACAATCATCATTGACAGATCTGTTTCGATGAAGCAGTATACTGCCGAAGTTCAGTCTGCGGTACGTGAAATTGCTTCGTCGATGAAAGGAATGGGAACCTTGCGGATTGTTTCTGCAGGATCAGTTCCTGCTACCGAGATGATTAATTCACCCCGGGCATATACACAGTTTTCCGAATCGTTAATTAAGACTCCCTATACTTCATCTTCCGTGCTGGACACAGCCTTGCGTCTTTGTGCAAATGATTTAATTACCGCAGAAAAAAAACGTGCGGTAATAATTATAACTGATGGAGCCGTCTCTCAAAACTCATTCCAGCGTTACGGTTTGTCGGAAATAACCGCGTACTACAATAATAATGGAATACCCTTATGTACAATAAATGTTTCCCAAAACGCTCTTGATGCAGAAATCCAGTACCTAAGCACGCAGACCGGCGGATCGGTTTATTATGTTTATAGAACAGAGGGTTTATCATCTGTTTATACCGATATTCTGTCAATTCCCCGGGGAACGTATCAGTTGACTTATACTTCATCACTCCCGACAAATTTTGGGAAAGATTTTCTCAAACTCGAAGCAGAAGTATACCTGCACAATAGATCCGGACGCGATGAAACCGGATATTTTGCCCCGCTGCAATAACACTTAAAACAGCAGTTTCGCGGCAATAAGAGCCTGAAAATCAATCTTTTCCAATACCGATTGTGAAAATATGCATGAAGCAGATGCCTTTACACGCACGCTGAAATATGTGTTCATAGTTGTTTTTAATTCATGATACCCAAGAATGCTGTGTTTAATATCTGTGTTTTTTTCAAAAGAATAGTCTGCACCGGTATTTCTCATAAGACTGATATTTTCTTTTTCTACAGGAGACAGTAACACTATTAAGAGCGCAAGAGGCGATGCTGTTCCCGGTCTGTTCCAGGCGAGACTCGTTTTAATAGAAATTGTTTTTTTCCCGGAGAGAGTAAAATCTGATGACTGCTGTATGGTATTTGTATCGGTAATATATATAGTAAACTGCTCAAACCCAGAGACGGAATAATCAATAAGTTCTCCCGTTTCTTTCGAGAATTTAAACTCTCCCTTCCATGAGTGAATTAATTCATCCTGCTCATACCAGGTGCTTATCTGTTTTGAACTGAATTTACCGAAGCTGTTAAAAGCTGTAAAACCAAGACCTCCGCTAATAATAATAACATCTGTTCCCTGATTGTTTCCTGTACTTATTACAGAACGTGCAGCTCCTGCTTCTGCTGCAGAAGGAAGAAAAAAGTCCAGTGTATTGAGGAAAAGAGGTCTTTTCCAGGCAGTGCTGTACGCGCTTGTATAGAAGAGGCTGTTGTTCGTATTCTCACTGTTCATGACTGTAAATAAAGAGGGCGAGTATAAATCATAAAATAAGGCTTCCTTGAAAAACCAGGACGACTTCTTCATGTTTTCTGTATAAAATAGGACGTCCCCGTAGTATGTACCCTCTGTTTGTGTTTTTTCTTTCACAACAAGTTCTTTTTTATGAGAAAGTATAAACTGCTGCCTTGCTATTGTTAAGGGAATATCAGTTTTGAGCGTTAAGAGCGATGACGTACCAGGTTCCTTTATTCTGGTAAACTCATTACTTCCGGAAATTGTAAAAGAAGGTTTTAAATTTAAAAAGGAGAATCCTGCACTTTGAGAAAGCTCTGCCTTTTCTTTTCTCTGGAATGATAATGCTGCATTTGAAAATTGAAGATGTGCTGCATTTGAATAAACCGCTGAATACTTCTCATAGCTTTGTTCGTGCGGTGTTTTTTGTTCAAGCGATGCTTTTGCGGTAAAAGCATAATCAACAAATTTTGAAGGGAAAAAGATTGATGCCTCTGCAGAAGCTTTCTGTTCCGCCGACTGCAGGGAATGAGCTGTTTTGGTTTGCGCCTTGAGTGAAAAGGGAAACCTGAGTTTTGTAAGATTAAGTGAAACTGAGTTTGCTTTATGCGCATACTGCATTTGAGGAGAAAGAGAAAAATCTTCGCTTAGAGCAAGCACTGTGAATGGAATAAAAAGCGGTACTGTTGAGACGCTGTGAAAAACCCTTGTAATAGCGGCTGTAAATGGAGGCGCAGCGCTGTCTGCGGGGGCAGTGTAAAGAGATGAAATTCCTCCTGAAAGGGCAAGTACATTCACTGTGACAGCAGCTTGTGCGTTAAGGGGTGCAGAAAAATGACTGCGGGAAAAAGAGTAAGACGGATCGGCCGTCAGTTCTGCAGAAAAATCGCTTATGAGAGGAATGTCTTTTACTGCAGCAATTACGCCTTCTGCTTTGTATGAGGCAATAAATCTATTTTCTATTTCATAGCGAAGATCAACCCCGCCTGCAAATAATTCATCGATCAGGATGAGGCCGCTGTCGCATTCCCTTGTTGTAATACTTATTTCCAGGGTGTCGGGGACTGCATTGTTCATTCGGGAGAGTGTAATATCAGTTTTTTCTCCGTTAATGCTTACGCTATGCGTATTCAAATCTATGTCAATGCTAATCCATGTATTTTCTAAATTCTCAAAATACGATTCATCAATGGCAAGACTGTATACGGCCTGTTCTAAGCCTTCAAGGCTGCTGTTGAGGTTAAGCGTAAAAGAAGAAAAGGATGAAGATTCTTTCACATAAAGGAAAAATCCTAAGTTTTTATACTCATCCAAGGGCATAAGACCTATCTTCCTGCGCCAGCTTATAAACCTTTCATCTTCTTCAATACCTGTACTATTCCACAAAAGGTTTTGAACGGTGTTTTTCCCTTTGGGGTTAAATCTTTTTATTGCATCA
This sequence comes from Spirochaetota bacterium, assembly GCA_022704725.1. Taxonomy (GTDB): domain Bacteria; phylum Spirochaetota; class Spirochaetia; order Treponematales; family Treponemataceae; genus JAAZLA01. The sequence continues at coordinate 1,166 of JAKJFV010000081.1, read as the reverse complement.
ACTTCCATTGAAGAGGATTCGAAAGAACTGTAGGTAAAAGCGCCGGGACCTGAGGCTGAAAACTGAGGAACTATGATTTCATAGGGGCCGGTCAGAATAGATGTTTGTGCTGTTTCTGCAAAAGAAGCGTTACAATGCTGAACAAAGATTATTCTTGCAAAAGGACTGCTTTGAATAAGACTTCTGTCCTTGTCTGAGAGCGCTACCTGCGCTGTTTGCCAGTCTGTGTATGAGGAGCCTGTCACTACCGATTGAACAACATCGGGATCATTTACTTCCCCTTCTTTTTTTGAAACCTTCCATGTTCCCATCCTGCGTTCATATACATCCTTATCTACAGCAGTTTCTGCATTACCCAGCTGAAGGTATATGTCATAATCATTACCGCCGGTGAACGACACCTCTTTAAATGCTATAGAAAAAAGGTCGGCTTTTTGGAGATCCTGAGATCTTGTACTCAGGTCAATTTCAATGGCAGTCCATGCGGTGCCGGAAGCTGCTGCTGTTGAAACTTCCCATGAAGATAAAAACGCATAGGATGTTACATCAGTATCTGTTACAGGCTCAAGGGTACTGTTATTTATTTGATCTTCGATCAACAGGCCGGGAAGTATTTCCATCCCTCTTGGATTAAGAATAGGCGTTACTGAGGGGGGAATCTTTTGTACAGATTTTTCGCCCAGATAGTTTACTGCAGATTCTTTATCCATCCCTTCAATTCTTAAAAATCCGGAGGGGTTGGCATGAACAGCATGTACCTGGACTGTATTCTGTATTGATAATCCCTCATCTGTATAGTGAATACCTGCAGCGGCACTGATGTTTCCGGGTGCTGAAGCTTCTAAGCTGGAAAATCTTTGAGCAGTTACAGGATAATTTAAGCTTAATCCG
>JAKJFV010000081.1:0-265 GCA_022704725.1 Spirochaetota bacterium | reverse complement strand
AAAGCAGATTCTCATTTCTTGTATAAGTTACTCCAGAAGCAAAAGAGGCAAAGCCGTGCTCAAAGCCCCCGGATTCCTCCTTCCATGAGATGACAACCGCATCTGAATCTTTGGGCTCCTGTTCAAAGATAACAGTTCCCTTTTCTTTGTCAAAGGTAAAGTTTTTTTCTTCAATACCGTTTTTTGTAATAGTAATTGTACCGTCAACTGCTTTGGTTCCAATGTCAAAGGAATTTACATCGGTACTGCTCATAATTGATATAGA
>JAKJFV010000080.1:2875-7097 GCA_022704725.1 Spirochaetota bacterium | reverse complement strand
TATTCGGCATACCCCGAAAACAGGCATACATTTACGCAGCCCAGACTCTAAAAGGAGCTGCAGAAACAGTACTTGCCACAGGCAGACACCCGGCAGAATTAAAAGACTCTGTATGCTCTCCTGCAGGAACAACCATTGAAGCAGTAAAGGTTCTCGAAGAAGAAGGCTTTAGAGCAGCGATAATGAAAGCAGCTCAGGCGGCCTTTAGTAAATCTATTGAATTGGGGAAAAAGTAGAAGAACCAAAAAACTTCCACACAGGAAGCACGCTTATTTCGAACCCCTCAGTAATAATGGTATCCTCTGTATTCAGGGTAAGTATAACTGAAAACGGCTTAAAAATCGGCGATTCAAACGGAACAGATCCTTTAGACGAATCATCAGCCGTAAAAAAATGGACTGCACGTAATAAGCCGTTAACTTCACGTTTACGATTTTCAATATTCAGCTCTGTACAGACTTGAATAAGAAGCGGATGAGGAAGTCCTGGATTTTCACCCTTAGCATTAACCACAAAATCGCATTCACAAGAATCCTTATCGGAAAAATAATGAATATCAGCTGATAAGCGGCGCAGCTCAGTAAATACTATGTTTTCCAATAAATGTCCCTCATCTTTTGTATAAGACCTGCTGGCTGCGTGAATAAGCGACGTGTCCACCGCATACACTTTTTTGGGATGCAGCTGCTGTGATTTTTGCGACCATGAAAAAAACGGAACAAGGGAAAGCATATACGATGTTTCAAAGTACGATAAATAATCAAGAACCGTAGAAGGAGATTTGACCCCTAAAATCTGCGTTAAACGGCTTGGACTTATAAGATTGCCGCAGTTTGACAGCAAAAAAACAAACAAATTCTTTAACGATGCAACATCCCTTACGCTGTAGCGGGCAGCAATATCGCGGTACAAAATATCATTTATAAGAGAAGGGAGAATATCGGGGTTTTCTGTTTTTACATATTCAGGGAATCCTCCTGTCTTACTATAGAGCATAAAGCTTTTTTCACCTTCTTCAATGTCTTTGAACCTGCAAAATTCCCTGTACGAAAAAGGAAACAATTCTTTTGTTATATGACGCCCTGTAAGCTTTGTACCAAGCTCCCGTCCTAAAAGAGAGGCATTTGAACCAGTTACTACAACCTGATACTGCTCGTCCAGTTTCTGCCTTACATAGAGCTCCCATTTGGGAGCGGACTGGATTTCATCAAAAAAAAGCAGGCTGCAGTCCGTTTTTTGAATAAGCGCATCGAGAAGGGGGTAATCATCAGGCGTAAATTCCGACAGGCGAAGATCATCAAAATTAAGATAGAAAAAATCCCTCCCAAGTCTCTTAACATACTGATGCAAAAACGTACTCTTGCCGCAGCGCCGTATTCCTGAAATAACTAGAACATGAGACTTATACTCCTTAAGTGAACCGGTTTCAAAACGTTCCATACCAGTCTCAAAGAGTAAGGCCTTGTGCTTGAGTTCAAGAGAAGTCTTTTCCAATTCTAAATAGGTCATAACTGAAGTATACATCTGTATAATATATATTACAATAGTATTACACTTATTATTCCATTACTATTGTAATATATATTTCTTTAGTAATGTTATATTTATTATGTTAGTAATATACTATTAAAACTACTGTTCAATTAGTTTAAAACTGAAGGAAGAATTACCCCCTGATTATCTGCACAGACTGCCCTTCCAATGGTGTATTGTAGTTTCCAGTCGCCATAGCAATGACCCTTTTTCTCTTAACGTACTCGTCAAACTGCCACCACAAGCAGTGATGATAAAAACCATGTTTTTCTCTTTGATATTACCTCAAACACCATGTATAATACATCAAAGGCGGATACAATGAAAGAAAAAGCACAAAACACAGCACAGTCAATGCTTCCGGACCGCTAACACTCATAAAGGCGCGCATTTTTGCAGATGAGGAGCCTGATTACTATTTCGGCATGGGCATTTTCAACACAAAAGCCAGCACCTTTTGGGGTAGCCGGCTGGAAGTCTATCTCATTGCAAAAGACACCAAAACAAATATTACTTCCTGGATATTTTTAGACATATTGAGCAACACCATTATCGCGCACCCGGCTAAGGGAATAACTGATTCCAACACAAGCAAAGCTCTGTATACAACCAATTCCAAGGGGGAAATCTTTCTTGATTTTCTAAAACACAAGACTGATATTGGTTTAAATCTGAAAGGAAAAATAACCGGCGGGAAAATGCGTCCGCTGGAACAGGATTTATGGATAATGGGTAATGCTTCCGTTGCCTTTAGTAAAAACTATGTCCGCGAAAGCGAAGATCCCTTTGCCGTCATCTTTGACCCTGCAGAAGTACAACAGGCTCTCGACATTCCCGTCAAAGATATTTTAATACTGTCTAATACACTGGTTCCCGATTGGGCGGAAACTACTCTTGTGAAAGCCGTGTGCTTCCCCTTCGCCCAGCATTACATAGCAGACAGCCCGGGCCTCCGCACCTTTGTAGAAAATCCTGAGGATATGGTTGTTAAGTATAATGCGCTTGCAGAAAAAACAAACATGAAAACCTTTTCTGCAAAATCGGTTAAAATACAGCTCTTTTTGGGAATTATACTATCAGGTGCGGCTAACATCATCTTATTGATGCTTCTTTTATCACGATAAAAAAACTTCTTCCGGCTGCATAAATAGGTAAATCCTTTATGTAAAAAAAACACGGTACCTCCTTTTATCAGGTTATACCGTGCTTTATATTTATCATTCAGCTTTTATTGTACAACAAAAAACTTATACATCGAGATCCTTGTTTGCAACTTTTACAAGCAGGGACGAAATGAAGTCTGCAACTGTTACCGCAGGCCGCTGTTCATTGCCTCTTGTTCTCGGGGCAACCTTTCCTTCATCCACTTCTTTTTGACCGACAACAAGCATGTACGGAATCTTCTTAGTCTGGGCTTCACGAATTTTAGCATTCATGCGGTCGTCGCGGAGATCTGCAGAAGCCCTGATTCCGGCTTTTTTTAGCTGTGCAACAACAGAGGATGCATAATCGTCAAATGAGTGTGCAACAGGAATAACTACTGCCTGTTCTGGTGCAAGCCAGACCGGGAAAGCACCTGCATAGTGCTCTATCAGTATTCCAATGAAGCGTTCAAGAGAACCAAGTGCGGCACGGTGGAGCATGACAGGATTATGCTTCGCATTGTCCTCGCCAATATATTCAGCATTGAGCCTTTCTTTCGACGGAAGCTGATAATCAACCTGAATGGTTCCGCACTGCCACTGGCGGCCGAGAGCATCGACAAGGGTGAACTCTAGTTTTGGTCCGTAGAAAGCTCCCTCACCAGGCGCAATTTCGTATGACAGATTAGCTTTTTGGCAGGCATCGGCTAGAGCTGCTTCTGCACGATCCCAGGTAGCATCATCGCCGACGCGTTTTTCAGGCCGGGTAGAAAACTTAACAAGAATTGTATCAGGATTAAAGCCGAAATCGTGGTACATGCTTTTTAATAGCTCACAAAATTTTGCCACCTCGCCGGGGATCTGTTCCTCGGTACAGAAAATATGACCATCGTCCTGTACGAAGCCCCGGACGCGCATAATTCCATGAAGAGAACCGGACGGTTCATTGCGGGTGCAGGAACCGAACTCTGATATTCGAAGCGGAAGATCTCGGTAGCTCTTTATACCCTGGCGGAAAATCTCTATATGCCCCGGACAATTCATTGGTTTAAGAGCGAAAATTCTCTTTTCACTTTCGGTAATAAACATATTCTCGCGGTATTTTGCCCAATGTCCTGAACGCTCCCACAGGCTCTGCGGCATAACAAAGGGAGTATTTACTTCCTGATAACCGTCGGCACGGATTCTCTGGCGGACGTAATTCTGGATAGTAAGATACACAAGCCATCCATTATTATGCCAGAATATTTCACCCGGATTTTCATCATCAATGTGGAGTAAATCGAGCTCCCGTGCAATTTTGCGGTGATCGCGTCTTTCAGCTTCCTCGAGCATTTTAATGTGAGCTTCAAGCTCGCCCGGTTTTTTAAACCCGTAGCCGTAGATGCGGGTTAACATTGCTCTTTTTTCGTCGCCTCTCCAGTACGCGCCTGCAATCTTAACCAGTTTAAAAGCCTGTGCATTAAGCTCTTTGGTTGTCTCAACATGGGGGCCGCGGCAGAGGTCTCTAAAGCTTCCCTGCTCATATACTGATATTGCCTCTCCCT
>JAKJFV010000080.1:0-2788 GCA_022704725.1 Spirochaetota bacterium | reverse complement strand
TTTTTAGCTTCATCCCGTGTCACCTCGCGGCGCACAAACTGCCTGCCTTCATTAATAATTTTCCTCATTAACCCTTCGATAGCAGCTAAGTCATCGTTAGTGATCGGACGGGGCAATGCCATATCGTAATAAAACCCGTCATCAATCGCAGGCCCTATGCCGAACTGTGTTCCGGGAAAAAGCGTATTGACAGCCTCTGCCATAATATGCGACAGCGAATGCCGTACTGTTTCCAATCCTGTTTCAACCTTGCTCATAAAAAACCTCCTGCGCCTCGGCGCACATCTTTGTTTAAAACAAAAAAACCCTTAGACCATGCGTCATAACCGTGAATCGGACATAGTCCAAAAAAACGGCAAGGACGAAAGATCCAAAGGTTTCTTCCGCGGTTCCACCCTGCTTCAGTACGCCGCGACAGCGTCTGCGCTCATCGTCTGTAACGGAGACATCCGGTTTCAAATACTTGCCTTTTTAAAGCGTTCCTCAAAACAGCTCGGGAGTGGTTTTTGTACGGTCCTCACATAAAGATACTCTCAGTCACGGTATCCTCTTCCTGTATGCAGGTGTTCCGCCTACTTGTCTCCGTCAAAGCCTTTATTCAATAGAATATAACTCCGTCTTATTTGTGTCAATACAAAAGCCCTTTCAAGCTGCTGCCTTATCTATATTGCGCGTATTGATTCATCCAGCGCCTTAAAAACTGCGTCGCTCTGCATGCCCAGATCATTAACGCTCTTTGAGCGGGAAGAAATATCGTTATAGTTAAGGGTGATGCTTTCCAGACCGGCTAAGGTGCGCAGGCTTTTTTCGCTGATGCTGTTTATTGATGCTGTATTAGTATCAATCATTTCGTTTATCTTTCGTATAGAACCTGTCATTTCCCTTGAAGCAGAAACGACATCGTTCACTGCAGATGTAATATCTTTTGTGCCGGAAGAAAGACTGGTCACACCGTTTAAAATATCTTCAAAGGCCGCCGTTGTATTCTCAATTCCTGCTGATATTCCCTTGAAGGATGCATCAATACTAACATTGGCTTTTTCCGCCTTACTAATTTCTTTAAAAAGATTATTAAGACCGTCTGCAATTGTTTTCGTGTTTGACGCTGTTTCTTCTGCAAGACGGCGAATTTCTTCAGCAACGACAGCAAAACCTTTGCCGCTTTCACCGGCATGTGCGGCCTCTATTGCAGCATTCATTGCAAGAATATTTGTCTGTTCAGATATAGCTGTTATTACCGAGACAACATCCTGTAAATTAGTTCCGCTCGAAATAAGTGAATCAATAGTAACTGCAGAATCGGAAGCGCTTTGTATTCCATCTGATATGCTGCGGGCTAGAGACTCAACACTGTCGCGAGTCTTTGTACTAACATCTGATATAACGCTGATTGACGAAGTCATTTCCTGAACCGAAGAGGATGCTCTCATAGTCATTGATTGATACTGCTCTGTAGAATGTGTTAATACAGCAGCAGACCGGGAAACCTCTTCATTAGCAGATGCTGTGCTTGAGACATCTGTGCGAAGCGAAGAAACATCCATCCTCATAGTTTCAATACCGGTGCCTATAGAAGAAGCAGCCTTTGTCATTGCCCCGGCTTCTTTCATTAAAGTTTCGCCTGTCTGCAAACCGGATCGAGCTGTGTCTAAGGCAGCTTTTATCCGTTCAACTTTAACAGAGGCCTCTTCGGAATCTTTACGCAAAATAATAGTGTAGTTCTCAACTATACTGATAAGAGAATAAGCAAGTATTCCTGTTGTTAGAAACCCCATTGTGCTGTTAATAATTCCGGTAGAAGACGTTGCATCAAGAATAGAACCTGCATCTTTAACAAGCACCCATACAATCCAGTTTGTCGCGGTAAAAAGAAGGGTAACAAGAAGTACATGCCATTTTTTTCCGAATACGGCAACATACACAATCATGTAGGGCATATAAAAGATGTAGGTTGTAAAAGCAGTTTCCGGAGCCGGCCGTGCGTTTATCAGCCTAAGTGCTATAATTACGAGTATTGTAGGCACAGCATACGACCAGACAGCAGTCTCTAATTTTCCGGTCCTTAAAAAGAACAAACTCATTATAACAAGAAAAATAATAGCCGCAGCACCCAAATACCCTTTACGGGCAAGTTCCGGTGAAATTGGCATTACCGTATAAAGAACAAGAAGAAGACCAAGCAGAATCAATAAAAACAGGCTGTAATAAAAAAATACCTGCGCTTTGCGTTTTGTAATAAAATCGCAGTTTTCAAATTTCTGCAAAAAAAACCGTTCAAGAGCCATTGAGCCCTCCATAGTATGCAATATCTCCATAGTATAAAGCGGCTCTTGAACGGCGTCGAGAAGAAAAACATAGGACAGCTTTTTTCCTGCCTGCTCGAAAACTCATTGATAATTCTATTGTTTTCCTTTATACTTAAAAAATGTTTCGTATATATATTGAAAGAAAAAGCGGCTTTGATAATGAAGCAAAACGCTATGAAAGCGAATTTTCCAATTTTCTTGGAATACAGGGCATATCCCGTATAAGATACCTAAACCGTTACGATATTGAAAATATCAGTGATGAAATTGCGGACAAGGCATGCAGCCGGATATTTTCCGAGCCCCAAAGCGATATTCTTTATAAGAATCATATACCGCTTTCAGATAATGATGCTGTCATTGCATGGGAGTATTTACCCGGACAGTATGATCAGAGAGCCGATTCCGCGCAGCAGTGTTTGAATCTTCTTATGAGCGAACTAGCAGATAAGGGAACTAACCCGCTTGTACGCTGTGCAAAA
>JAKJFV010000007.1 GCA_022704725.1 Spirochaetota bacterium | reverse complement strand
TCCTGTACCGTTCTGAAGGTATGCTTGATTCTGCAGAAATTGATTATAAATACATGCAGTCTGCTTTTGCAACTCAGAGTTCAATATACGATTTTCCCATACCTTCTTCAGTTAAGGATGAACTTTCTGTACCGGGAGGTAAGGGTAGACTCAACGTATTATCTTTTACAGGTTTAGCTCCCGTAAAATATGAGGAAATTGTCAGGTATGCTACTGGAGATACCTATTTCAAACTAGCCATTCCCGTTATGCAGAAACGGAACTCAGCCGTTCACTCAATTGAAGTTGAAATATTAAGCTACGATACAGGCGTAACAAATAATATGCGTCTTGAGAAAATTGAAAGCATTGAAAACATAGCGCTTGACACTTTTAAACAAAAACAGGCGCTTCTCTATATAAAAGCTGTAGCTCGTGCATTGGCAAAAGCTACTACTACTGCTATTTTTGATGATCAGGCCGGCAGACACGGCGGTGAAGTCGGTTTGCTTTTTTCGGTGCTAAAAATCGCTTCTGCGGTGTCTAATGAAGTGACGGAAAAAGCGGATATAAGAACATCACGCTACTTTCCTGCTTCAGCTTCTGTCGGAGGTATAAGCCTTGATCCTGGAACCTATCTTGTTTCGATTCGTTACCTTGATTATTCAGGCCGTACAATTTCGGTAGAAGAATTTCCCGGCGTGACAGTGAAGCCGGATACTTTGAATCTTTTGGAGTCTGTATGTTTAAATTAAGATTAACCGCGATGCTTGCAGCATCAGTCTTATTGCTCTCTGTTTCATGTAAATCTGCTCCTGAAAAACAGGATGACGGTGCAAAAAATGCGCAAAGCGCACAAAAGGCCCGCGATGCAGCAGACCGCGCTTTCATGGATGAAACAGGAGAAGGAATCGGGGATGAAGATATTCCCCTCTCGATGCCCTCGAATTCTAAAGGGGAAACTCAGGATGAGCCAGAGTTTGTGTATGTTAATGAACAAGATGAAGATGATGCTCCTTCAATTTCATCATTTGATGAACCATCTGTTGTGTTTGCTATGGCAGATACTGCTCAAGGTGAACAGCCTGAGTGGGTTACATCTCCTCAAAAAGCATTTGCTCAGTCACAGTATTTAAGTGCTGTGGGCATGGGTAAAAATACCGTGGATGCAGAAAATTCAGCTATTGCTTCGATCGGCAAGATTATTAAACAGAATGTTTCATCCAAGGTTGTGACAACAGAAAAAGATGCCGTGTCTTCCTCCGGCTTTTCTTCATCCTCTTCAACACTTGATGAGATAATTGAAACGTATTCCGTCGTGGATGCTTTGGTTGGTGTAAAAATTCATGAGTTTTGGTGGGGAGATGACGGGTATGTATATGCATTGGCATATTTAAATAAATCTGAAGCAGCTCTGTATTATTCAAAAAAGATAAGCGATAACGAAAATTTAATACAAGACAGGCTTTCTTTTGCCGGGAACCGGAAGGGAACATTTGAAGCATTTGCTGCGGTTCAAAAAGCAGTTCGTGCAGCAGAAGAGAATAATCAATACATGGATATTCTTAATGCAGTGCAGCCTTCTGCGTATCGTGCAAAAAAACTTTCTTACGGTTCGGAAGCTAGGGTGAAAGAGGCCGCCTACGAAACTGCAATGACAATTTCCATCGATGTCTCGGTAAGCGGGACTGATGACAGCCGAATTGCAAATGCTGTAATGCTCATGCTCTCAAGTTACGGTTTTAAAACCAAACCGGCAGATGAAATAAATACGGCTCCATATGTGATTGAAGCCGATGTCGAGTTTATGGATGTACCATCGGAGCGGAATAAATATGTTCGTTATGTTTTTAATGCAGCTTTAAAAGAAGTGAGCTCCGGAAAAATACTTCTTCCGTATTCAGAAAATAAAAGAGAAGGACACACCAGTGCTTCTGAAGCACAGCAGAAGGCGCTGCGCACTTTGGAAAAAAGTATTGTTGAAAACTATTCACAGGCCTTTGTTAACTATTTGAAAACAAGTCAATAGCGAAAACGCAGGCAAAACTGACCGGAGAACGGGTTAATCGTACTCAGGTCAGTTTTACCTTGTAAAAAAGTAAGACTGACGTTAAAAGCTGTATAAGCCGGATAGCATCACAGATGTGAAGTTATCCGGCTTTTTTATATTGGCGGATCCAAGAATACTAAGAGAGAAGCCTTTTACCGGAGTCCAGATTAACCCGCCGCTTAAAAAATGATCGTCATCATTTTCGCTTATCATAGTGTTGTCAGGATGCGAGTAATTATAGACTGCCTGAGCATTCAGCTGTTCAATGATGGAAAAACTGAGCATACAAAAAATATCTGCAGATTCAGCTGCCGGATGATAAAGCAGCTCGGTACGCAGCCCTATTTTCCAAAAAGAATAAAACACTGCAGCAGATATTGACCATGTATCTTTATTAAAACTGATGGCTTCGTTTTCATCCGGAGAAAATTCAATTGAGGAGCATAGGTTGTAATCTGCAAAAATTGTACCGTCAATTCCTGCATACAATTTTACAGCATCGGTTGATTTTAAAAGTACATTACTTTGAAGGCTTGCACCTAATTCGGCGCTTTCCAGAAACCGTGCATAGGGTAAAAATTGAACCCGGAGAGCGCTTCGAGTAATGTGCTTTTCGATATACAAGGGCTCAAGCGGCGGCAGAAAAATAGTTTCCACCGAAGCAAAGGTACCTGCAGGAATATACAATTGAAAAGCCCAATCTGCGAAGGACCGCATGGATGAAATATCTGCAAAAGAGGATGCAGGGGACATGGATGGATTTTCTGAAAATAAAATATCGCCTGCATTATAGACTAATCCGTAGCCCCAGGAAACCGGCATCTTTCCTATTGATAAGCGCATAAAGGAATCGTTAAAAAAAGGTATTCTGGTTTTGAAGTAGGCTTTATCAACAGAAAACACATGAGAAAACCCTTCGGGGACAAAAGACGAGGCGGAAAGACTGCTTGAGCATTCAAGCGTTCCTTTTATAATTGGATTACTGTGTTCAATGCGCAGAGATGAAAGTGATCCTGAAATCCAGACATCTGCTGCAGATGGCTCATTCAAATGCAGGAAAGCTGTTTGCAGCTGTATTTTCCCGTGAACATCTGTTTGAGAACTAAGCGGGAGGCTCATATACAACAACATGCAGAGTAAAAGGAAACGCCTTAGTGCTACCATGTTAAACCTTCCCTCGTAAAGTAGGAGGATGGAATACTTTCGTTGAGTGAAATATCTGTTATGTTCATTCCTGTCTTACTGTTCTTTTTTAAAAGGTCGGTTACTGTAGTGGTATAGGCAATATACTTTCCGGAAACATTTTGCACATTCGATGAAATTATTTCTCTTAGCGCTTTTCCGCTTGCACTGAAGACAATTGTTTTTACCGCGGTAAAGTTTTCTGTATCAATGTAGAGTGTCTGCTTTTGGTAGGCAAGTGTTTTTTTCTTTGCCGTAAGTTCAATAACATAACACTCTCTCTCCTGTACAATCTCTGTTCCTTGTAGGACTGTTGTGTAGTTATTTGCTATGCTGTTGTCGCCGGATAAATCTTCATAAGAAAAATCTGTTCCAGCAATTGAATCTTTTAATGCGCTGCCGGTTAATCTTATGACTTCTTCTGCAGACGGATAGTATAAAAAAAGCGAGTTTTCAAGGCGGAGAATTTTCTGTCCCTTATCCGGTCCGTCTGCAATGACAATGAGTGTGTCGCCGTTTTCTCTCGAGTAGATTTCAAAGGTCTGCTTTGTGGTGCCGAAAGAATCTGTCGTGCTGATCTGCGCTTTAATCATACTTGTAGAATGTTTCATATTGCTTTCATATTTTTCGAGTATGCTGCTGACAGAAATATTTTGTGCACTCAATAAGCAGGTAAAAAAGAATGCGAGTGCCAGTGTTATAAATTTTTTCATGTAATTCTCCTATACATTAGTTTTCTGTCCGCAGCGCTTCTGCGGGCTGAACGGTAAGGGTTAATCGCGCCGGTATAATACAGGCTGCGCATGCTGTAAAAACTCCGGTACAAAACACAAGTACGTAGCGGCCGAAATTCAAGTTAGGATAAATCCAGCTTGAAAAATTCATGCCGCTCATGGAATTGCCTCCAAGAGCGCCTAAATCGATCCCGTATGTATGCATTATGAAAATAGCAGCGGCACCGGCAATAATTCCTGCGAGGGAAGATACCGCAGAAATGAGGGCAGATTCAAGAAGAAAAAGATAGCTTACTGTTTTTGCTTCAAGACCGAGGGCTAGGAGTGTTCCTATTTCTTTTTTTCTTTCTAAGACGCTCATCATAGTTGTATTAAAAATGACCGAACATGCAAGTAAAAAGAAAAAGAGGGCGAAAAATAAAAACATAATATCAACAAACTGAAACATCTGTACAAGGAGGCTTACCTTATACCATGGTATTGCTTCAATATTTTCTTCATCAAGATTCTGTATTGAACGTATGAGTTCATTAGTTTGTGATCCGGTAATGCCTTCTTTTGTTAACACAAGAATTTCCAGTGCATTGTTGTTCATGCGCAGTAAAGAAGAAAGAACCTGCCAGTCAATAAAAAAGGTGCTGCCGTTAAAATCGCTGTCTCCAATGTGTATTATACCGCTGATTTTTGCCGTCATACCGTTAGTGCCGCCGATTGCTGTTTTTCCAATGAAGGTAAATTTATCGCCTGTGGTAAGTCCTGTTTTTTGTGCGAATCCTTCTGTTATTAAGACTGCCTGCGAATTTTCTTCCGGTAATGAACCGTCCAGCATCCAATTATTCTTTCCGTTAAAAAAATTGGTGCGTGAAAAATCAAGACCGATAACTCTGCTGTTTGAAGTCTTTTCATTGCGGTAGATCATCACACCGCTGTTTATAGACGGAAGAGCCTTTTCTACAAAATCAAAGCTTTCAATTTTCTGAATCATGTCCTGAGTACCGTTTACAAAATACTGCAAAGGCTGTACCCGTTCATTCTTGCTGAATAATAAACTTCTAACGCGTATATCGCCGGTAACATGGTTTCGAATATTCATTTCCATGTCTTTAATCATTCCATATTCAAATGCAAACATAACACAAACAACAAAGGCTGCAATTGCAATCGTGCTTCCGGAAAGTAAAGTACGCCGTCTATTCCTTTGTATATTTCTAAAAGCCAGCCGCGTAAGCTGCATTAAATTTTTAATCATAGTATTATCCTCTCCTTATACTTCACGGAAAATTTCTGCTATTTCCACCCGGACCATCTTACCGCTTGGAATAAAGGCCGATAAGGCCGAAACAAGTAATGCCCCGCCTGCAATGAGGAGGAAGACCGGAATATTCCAGCCTGATCTCATAACCGCAGAAATCCTGTACCCAATGTCGATGCCTTCCAGCAGCGAACCAAAGTTTATGCCGTACTGCACCATGAAAAAGTTTAGTGCAAATCCGAGCAGTAATCCTGATATACTGCCGAGTATTCCAATGAAAAAACCTTCCAGCATAAATAGTGATCGTATAAATCTGTTTGTGTACCCGAGTGTTTTAAGCATGCCGATTTCGCTCTTGCGTTCCATGACAGCCATCAGCATAGTATTTGATATTCCCACTGCGGCGATGATGAGCATAAACAGTAAAAATACCTTTGAAGAAGCGCTATCTGATTTAGTGAGCGCTAAAAAGTCTGCTTCAATATCTCTCCATGAATAGAGCTCAAGGGGTGTGTCCGCAGAGCTGAATGAGCCTGCTTTGAATTCAGTTCTAAAATTGTCGTATCGTTTGTCGCTTACAGAAATATCGCCGAAGGAAAGACTGTATTCTGTCACTCCGCCTTCAAGTTCGAGCATTTCGTCAACAAAAGCCAAATCCATGAAAACACCGCCTGCGTTTACAATAGGATTTGAACTTTGAATAATACCGATAATCGGAACATCCATGGTCTGAATAAAACCGCCTCTACCCCTGCACTGAACGGTTATGTAATAGCCAAGTTCTGCCTTCATGTCTTTTGCAAGCCAGCTGCCTATTACCGCTCCCGTACTGACTCCGCTTTCATCTATTGAGGTATCTTTGCTGCCTGCAAGCCATGAGCCGCTTTCGATTTCATCCGATATTTTATACACAGAAGAATCCTTAGCGGTATCGACAGCACTTAAAATGCCGGATACAGAACCTGCTGTTTCAAAGTACTCTTCTGAAAAATAGATGTCGCAATAGGTTTGAAAGCGGGGTGCAAACTTGATGTTTTTATTGTTTAAAAATGCATCCAGCGCAGCGCGTTCATTCTTGTCAATAAAGAACTCTACAGGGAATGTTTCCTTTTGTTCAAAATAAGAAGATGCAAAAATCTTTGCAGCACTCGTTTCGTACCAGATTAAGTTTCTCTTTGAGTCCTGATCTGCTCCGAACAGCAGTCCTTCCATCATGATGGAAAACATAATTCCCAGCGCTATTGCAGAAGCAGTAATCAATGTTCTTCGTTTATAACGGAACATATTTTTCCATGCCATTGAAAATATCATACAGACCTCTTTGTTTCGTCGCTGACAATTAATCCGTCCTTGAGAGAAATAATTCTGTCAACATAGGAAAGAACCATTTGATCATGGGTGGAAAAAATGAAGGTGCTGTTGTGTTTTTTATTAAGTTCCTTCATGAGCTGCAGAATCATCTCACTGTTGGCGGAATCAAGATTTGCGGTGGGTTCATCGGCTAAAATAACCGAAGGATTTTTTACAAGAGCGCGTGCAATAGAAACTCTCTGCTGCTGTCCTCCTGAAAGCTGGTTCGGCTTTCTCTCTTCCAGTCCTGCTAGCCCTACTTCCGAAAGTATTGCATAGGAAATATCTTTCATTTCTTTTTTAGTATGCGTATGAAGAATGTCGAGCGCGAGTTCTACGTTTTCCCTTGCGGTCAGAACGGGAATGAGATTGTAGCTTTGAAAAATAAAGCCTATTTTTTTTTGGCGGATAAGGCTCTTTTGCGGACTTGATAATGAAGATATCTCCTCATCATCAACAAAAATAGAGCCCTTGCTTAGTGAGTCAAGACAGCCCACAAGGTTTAAGAGCGTTGTTTTTCCCGAACCGGACGGACCGGCAAAAGCCATAAACTCTCCATCAGAAATCTTTGCACTTACTCCCTGCAGCGCATGTACATTTTCACTGTTTGAAAGGTAAACCTTTTCTACATCTTTAATCACAACCATAATCAACTCCTTGGTTATACACAGAATTAATAATCCATTCTGTGTTACAGATTTTGTAACGCATACTGTTCAGCTCATTCTGTGTAAACGTTACGTGCGGGAAACTTTTCCCAGCAGATTTTCTAAATCACTCATATATTTGAAAAGTCCTTCCTTGCCGTCTTTTGTAATACAAACACTTGTTTTTGGCTTATTGTCGACAAACTCTTTTTGGATGGAAATAAACCCGGCTTCCTCAAGAGTCTTCAGCTGTATGCTCAAATTCCCTGCAGTTAGTGAAAGCTGGTCTTTAATTACGGTGAACGGAACCGCCGCATCAAGCGAAGAGGCAAGCATCACTAAAAGCTTTAAGCGTGACGGCTCATGAATCAGCTTATTAATTTCGCCTTTCATATATCAGTTTTCCCGCTTGAAGAAAAATATTTATTTCGCACAATAATGTCGAGGCCGAAACCGGTAAAGAAAACGGCAATGCTTCCGGAAAGCCACAGCTCGTAATTATTTTTCATAAATAAGAGTAAAAAAATAGAAATAGCAAAACTGATAATACCCTGAATTCTATATGCATTAACAAAAAAAGAGGATCCGGTCTGCATGAGAATGAAACCAAAATAAATATACATTCCAGGGACAAGAACCCACCAGTTTCCGCTCTCCTTACCTGCAATTATGCAGACTGTAATGGTTACTGTAAGACTGATAACTGCATCCGTCATCATGCGTGATATTTCCTCATACTGGAATAATGAAAACAGCGATAAGGTTTTATCCTTGTTTTTTGCAGCCTTATCGAGAATGACAATTTTACCTATTTTCCCAACAAGTAATACACCGATGCAGAATGCCGTAAATATCATCTGAATAAGAGGGGGAATATCTTTGTAGCTTGGCCATATCAGTTTTGAAGCGGAAAGAGCAAGGCAGATACAGGCTGATGCAATACCAACCCAAAACCCCAAAATTCCGAACCTTAGATCATGAAAAAGAGGCCGGATAACCTGCAGATTTCCTCTTATAAGCGTGCGCATCTGTGAAAGTGTTTCCAGCGCCTGTTCTATTTCTTTTGAATTCCCTGATTCATCGTTACTCATAGTATCTCCCTTATGAAATTACTATAAACAAGTTTATGATATAAACCATAAGTATGGTATACACCTTAATCGATAATTCGTCAACAAAAAATACCTGAAAAAAATTTAAAAAAGCAGATAAAAAAGTGTAGAAACAGTTTTTATTTATGGTATAATTATACGTCATTGAAAATTAGGAGGAAGATGTGAAAAAGAGTATTGTTGTTTTTTCAGGAATTATTGTTTTACTTGTTCTTAGCGGATGTACTAAGGTGCAGGCAAATAAAAACTACATTTTAGCAACCGGCGGAACGAGCGGAACGTATTATCCCTACGGCGGGGCTATGGCTAACATTTGGAATACTAAAATCGATAAGATGAATGTTACGGCACAGTCTACCGGAGCCTCGGCAGAGAACTTGAGGTTAATAAGCAAGGGAGAGGCAGAGTTCGGCATTGTTCAAAATGACGTTCTTGACTATGCGTATCATGGAACAGATATGTTTGCAGGTCAAAAACTTGATAATCTGGCGGCGCTTGGAACACTGTACCCGGAAGTAGTTCAGATTGCAGCTACTAAGGAAAGCGGCATTACTTCAATTGCAGATATGAAGGGAAAAAGAGTTTCGATCGGAGATGCAGGAAGCGGTGTTGAGTTCAATGCAAAACAGATTCTCGAAGGCTACGGCTTGACCTTTGACGACATTAAAAAATCGAATCTCTCATTCAAAGAATCCAGCGATGGTCTGCAGAACGGCACACTTGATGCCTGCTTTGTTACTGCTGGTGTTCCAAACTCCGCACTCCAGGAACTCGCAGTGTCTAAGGGACTTGTGTTAATTCCTGTTGACGGATCTGCTGCCGATAAAATTTGTGCAAAATACGGATTCTATACTAAAACAACAATTCCCGGCGGAACCTACAAGGGAACAGATAAAGATACATCTGCTTTAGCAATTAAGGCAACTCTTGCAGTAAGTGCAAAGCTCGACAAGGATGTTGTTTATTCTATGACAAAGGCACTTTTTGAAAACCAGAAAGACTTAGCTATTTCCCATGCAAAGGGAAAAGAGCTCAGCGCAGAATCTGCAGTGACTGGAATTTCAATTCCTTTCCATCCCGGTGCTGTTAAATATTACGAAGAACTCGGATTATCAGTTAAGTAATTATCTTTTGAAAAATAGAAAAAAAACGGCAGCGGGTTTAATGCTTGCTGCCGTGCTGCTTATAAGCTTTTGTGCTTTTCTTACCGTACCTTTACTGTATGCTGTAATTCTTGAGCCATGCGCCAAAGATGCCTCTCCTATTCAATCCAGCACAGACGATGTAATTTTTTATACAGGTACCCCTGGCAAATATGCTGAAGGCTTTGTTATTTCCTATACCCATTCGGTAAATAAGGGGCGTGTTAAAGATTTTTACAGGATTGTTAAGGACGGGACAGGGTATGTCCTTGAATTACATAAGACACAGTTTCTTTCGTATGGTGCAGGTATTCCGGAACCTGAGTATGACGAGTCTTTTACCATAACCGATGATTATATAGAAATAAGCGGTATGAAACGAAAAATGAAATCGCTTGTTATGGCTGTCGGTGTTATTGCAGAACACAGCATCGAAATTGGAAATAGTAATTACGAGCTTAAAAAATATTTTAATGTGCAGGAAAGAATTACCATTTCGGCAGAAAAAATATCGGTGTTAAAATATATTGCTGTACTCATAGCGCAAAGAATTATCAGTATGTAAAATTAAGTGAGGAGTTGTGATGAAGAAGGAAATAGATACCATGGATGTCGTAAAAGTAAAAAAGCATCACGATATGGAAGAACTGGGAGATACGTTAACTCCAACAACCAACGAAGAAGATATAAAAGAGCTTATGAAGCAGCTCGACAGAGAATCTGCCTATAGAGAGCATACCTGCTGGAGACAATATATTACGGTTGTTATTTCTATTGCCTTTTGCATCTTCCAGCTCTATGCAACCCTCACGGGCTCTGTCACTGCTCAAATATTGCGGGCAACTCATTTAGCCTTTGTGCAGCTTTTAGGATTTCTCTTATTTCCGGCGACAAAAAAAATGCCCCGCAATACCTTACCCTGGTATGACGTTCTTTTAGGACTAGCAGGGGCAGCTGCATGGATGTATATTAGTCTTAACTTTGATTCGCTTGCACGGCGCGCAGGAATGTATACTCCTGTTGATATTGCTGTGGGCGCAGCAGGAATCCTCATTCTTTTGGAATCATGCAGAAGAATCGTCGGGCTGCCTATTTTGATAATCGCATCTGCCTTTATTATCTATGCATTTGCAGGTCCTTACTTACCCGGCTTTTTAAACCACCGCGGCTACTCTTTTGAACGGGTTGTTTCACACCTTTTTTATAATACCGAAGGAATCATGGGTACGCCGCTTGGTGCATGTGCTACATTTATATTTTTGTTTATTTTATTCGGCGCTCTCCTTGAAAAAACAGGGATTGGTCAATTTTTTATTGATATTTGTAATGCCATTGCAGGCGGCGCTTCGGGCGGTCCTGCTAAAGTTGCGGTTCTTACGAGCGCCTTGGAAGGCACTGTTTCCGGCAGCTCTGTGTCGAATACGGTAGGTTCGGGAAGCTTTACAATTCCAATGATGAAAAAACTGGGTTATAAGCCTGAGTTTGCAGCTGCTGTAGAAGCCGCCGCCTCCACCGGGGGACAGATCATGCCTCCTATAATGGGAGCCGCAGCCTTTCTCATGGCGGAAAGTTTAGGCATTCCCTATCTTACTGTGGCAAAGGCTGCAATAATTCCGGCCCTCTTATATTTTGCAGGTATTTTCATTACCGTACATCTTGAGGCAAAAAAACTCGGTCTTAAAGGAATGAGTAAAGAAGAGCTTCCCCGATTTTTACCACTTTTATTGAAAAAAGGATACTTAATTTTGCCTCTTGGTGCAATTATCTTTTTTCTTGTATCCGGAAAAACTGCAACATACTCTGCTCTCATGGGCATCGTTTTTTCTGCAGGGCTTGGTATTGTCACCTCTATTGTAGATATTCTGCAGGGAAATAAGGCCCGCTTTGATGTAAAGGATATTGTAGAAACTCTCACAATAGCTGCACGTAATATTATTTCTGTTGCAATAGCCTGCGGTATGGCGGGAATTATTATCGGTGTGGTAACACTTACCGGGCTCGGATTAAAACTTGGAGCGGGATTAATTTCGATATCGGGCGGCATAAAAATAGTAACACTCTTTTTTACCATGCTCTCGTCAATCATTCTCGGCATGGGAGCACCGACAACTGCAAACTACCTCATTACATCAACCATAACAGCAGGCGCTTTAATTATGCTCGGCATAGAACCCTTGGCAGCACACATGTTTGCATTCTACTTCGGCATCATTGCAGATATTACTCCCCCTGTTGCTCTTGCAGCGATTGCCGGATCTGCCATAGCAAAATCTAAACCCATAAAAACTGCGCTGGAGGCTACAAAGATTGCAATAGGCGCCTTCATAATTCCCTATATGTTTGTGTATAATCCTGCAATGCTCTTAATCAATACTAATGCTTATGAAGTTGTAATAATTATAATTACTGCACTAATCGGTATGTTTGGTATAAGCGCAGCTCTTGAAGGTTATGTGTTTAGAAAGACTCATGTAATCGAACGGATCCTTTTCGGTGCTGCAGGTCTTCTGCTTATTTTCCCGGAAACCACAACTGATATTATAGGGCTCGTTGTTATTACTGTTCTGGTTGCTTTTCAGTTTATGCAGAAACTCAAACATCAAAGAGCAGCAGTATAATACAGTTTCAATGACTGCAAAAAAAACGGCTTTCCTGAGTCTTCGCTGTGAAGATCCGGAAAGCCGCTTTTATTTTACAGGGACCTATGTATCCCTGCTGCAGATATGTTAAACCCTGAAACAGCCGGGGTTAAAATCTTCCTCTTCCGGGACGGGAAGAAAAAGAGGGCATCTGCATTCTACCGCCCTGCGTTGTTTCGGTGCAGTAATCCATACCACCCTCTGTTCTTCCACGGGTGTTTTCATTTTGGCGATTTCCGCGACCTGCCCATACCGGGCGTCCAGTAGTCTCGTCGCGTAATGTATAAGTAGAGCCGCCTGTGGTAATCTGAGTTACTGCGATGTCGTCATTAAGAGTGAATCCTGTTACAGCTGCTTCATTACCTTCTTCTAATCCAAGTCCTTCAGGATACACTACAGCATAGTTGCCCAGATGAATGTTGTACAGTTTTTTTGCCGTTGTTTCGATCCTCCATTCACTGCCGTCGAATTTGAGTTTTCCGCTCACTGTTTCCAGTTTACCTGAAGCAGCAATGTCGGAACCTGTCATGTCGTATGCAAATAATCCTGCACCAAGAATTGCCAAAACTGAAACCAAAATAAAAATCTTAGTTTTCATAATCGTACCTCCAAAGTTTTCGAAGCATATTTTATGTAACAGAACGTGGTGTCTGTTTTATGCTTTCGTTTTCTTGACCTAAGAATACTCTGTAAAGGTGAACATTCAACCCCAGGAATATAAAGATTTGGTGAAGATGATGATGAATGTAACTTTTTTCTGATCTTTATCATACTGAAGACTGATATTCCATCCGTGTGCCTTAACAATAGCCTGTACAATCGAAAGACCCAGTCCGCTGTGGTCATTTGTTCTAGATATCTTACCCTGATACAGCCTGTCAAAGGCCCGTTGTACAGTTTCTTCGGATAACTCGGCATAGTTGGAAATAGACAGGGACAGAGCTTCACTGCTTAATGATTTTTCTGCAGTAATATATATTTCAGTTCCGTTCAGTCCGTATTCGACGGCATTTGATATGAGGTTTGAAATGAGCCGCTCAAAAAGAACCGGGTCTGCATTAATACTTACATTGTTAAGATTTGTACTAATTTCCATGTTTTTTTCCTGCGTCTGTGAAGAAAAAAAGCTGACAGCATTGGTAAGGGTGTCCGTTAACGAAACAGTTTCTTTGTGAAGTATGTAGCCGGGTGTTTCCAGCTTGGATAGGAGGGACAGAGCATTAACTAAGGAAGACAGGTGTTTTACCTGAGTATTAAGCGTCTGGAGTTTTTGAGCATCTGCTTTGAACACTCCGTCAATTAAACCCTCTATAGTGCCCTGCAGGACCGTAAGCGGGGTTCTAAGGTCATGTGCTATGTCTGATGCCCACTGTCTTCTAATCGTCTCTTCGCGAAGAAGATTATCCTGGAGAGTTGCAGCAGCTGAGGCAATTTGAGAGAACTCTTTTATAGAACTATTCGGAATTACAGCATCTCTGGCGCCGCCTGCAATGCTTTCCAATACCGCAACAAGAGACATTGTCTGCTTTTTAATTCTTCGGGAAAAAAACTGAGAGGCAAGAAAGGCAAGAATTAAAGACGCAATACAGGCAAGTGCCAGGGCAAGACGGAATGATTTAATGAGCGTGTCGTTTGATTTTGTCTCGGTAAATTCGGGAACACCGATGCTGTAATAAAGCACCGTTTTACCATCATCAGCCGCTATCGGTCTCCATGCTGTAATATCCTGCATGTGACGCATATAATTCTGCATCTGCCTTCCGCTTCCGTTTTGGCGGTAAAAATAGAGTACATTGTAATCAAGATCTGTAATAATGAGCCAATTGGGAAGATAGGGAAAGTCTTTTAGAACAGAGGTAATATCAGTATTGGTGATACCTTTATTTTGACTAATAGAACTTACAATAAGTTCTGAGAGCGTTTGTTCAACATACTCATACATTCCCTTTGTTTCCATTTCCTGCCAGTTATACAGAAGCCGGTTGGAACTAAAGTGAAGAATGAGAATAAGCGTCAGTGAAAAAACAGCAATGCCTGCGATTAAAAGCAGGGTGGTCCTTGCCGACAAACTGGTACATTTTTTCATAGACTGCTCTTTGCCTTTAGGGCTGAAAATTTATAGCCGAATCCCCGGACAGTCTCTATCCACGGAGCGTCGCCGAGTTTCGCTCTGAGGTTTTTAACGTGAGTGTTTACTGTTTTATCCGAGCCGTCATGGTAGTAGTCCAAACATTCACCCAGGATTTTCTCCCTGCTTATGACTGTTCCCTCATTATTTGAAAGGTAGAGGAGGATAGCCCATTCTACTGCAGTGAGCTTTGCTTCAATACCGTCAGCGAACACCTCATGGGCTTTTTCATCAATGCAAAGACTGTGATTTTCAAGATACCATTCTTTTTTAGAGGTTTTATCAGCTGTTTTTTGAGATTGAGAGGAATTAGCATTTCTTTTAAGAATATTATTAACGCGGAGAACCAATTCGCGGGGAGAGAAGGGCTTTACAATGT
The DNA here is from genome assembly GCA_022704725.1 of Spirochaetota bacterium. Taxonomy (GTDB): domain Bacteria; phylum Spirochaetota; class Spirochaetia; order Treponematales; family Treponemataceae; genus JAAZLA01. The sequence goes on along the minus strand of JAKJFV010000007.1, from coordinate 2,163 downwards.
AGTCATCCGCTCCAAGCTCGAGTCCTGTAATGCGGTCGCTTTCAGACTCGCGGGCTGTTAAAAAAAGAAAGGGACTTCCCGGGTATTTTAGTGCTATAGTCTTAGCAAGGGAAAAACCGTTGCCGTCGGGGAGCATGACGTCGAGAATGCAAAGATCCGGCTGCTTAAAGGCAAAGGCCTCGATTACACCTTCAACCTTGCTGAATGAATGAGTCTTATAGCCTTCAAGCTCAAGATAGGTCGATATGAGCTCCCGTATTGCATCATTATCTTCTACAATATATATCATAGTAAAATACTACGGTGCAAAAACAGAACGGTCAAGACGTTTTACCTCTATAGCTCCCTGTTTTGCACTTATTGTGAAATCTTTATCTAATCTTTATCTTTGTTTCACAGTAACTATGCCGGGACGGTGCATTATGAGAGCAGTTTTGAAGACTGATTAGGAGGATTAGTATGAATAATACAATGGCGAGAAGAATTTTTATGGCAGCCCTTATGGTAACTCTAGGAGCGGCTGCAGCCTTTGCCTGTGAGATGAGTTTTACCTTAGAGGGACAGAGCTTCACATCGATGAGTATACAGCCGGGTTCTACCGTAAAACTCTCAGAGGGACAGAGCTATAAACTAACGGTGGAGTTTAATGAAGATCACAGAAACTGCAAAGTTCCCGCCGATGAAACTCTTTTTTTATTAAACGGAGAGAAATGGCGTGTCAACAAAGAAACTCAGGCCTTACTATTAAAAAGTGTGATAGAATGGGATACAGTTACTAATACAAAGAATGTTACCGTTCTCGAATTTACCGCTTCTGTAAAAGGAGAGCAGGTGATCCAGATTGTTAGAGAATGTTCGAAGGGAGGTTATGATGAAGAAATTACCTTTGTGGTTGAATAAGATTTTTGCGAAAAAGGAAGGCGCTATTCGTACACTGGTGCAGATAACTGTTTTTATAGGGGCGGTACTCCTGCCGGTCGGGATTTTTCACATGATTTGTCCCATGGGAGGAATTGCAACTCTCACCCGCTTTTTCTCACAGGGCTTATTCATTCCAAAAACGAGTATTTCAAACTTTATTATACTGGGCGCGGTTCTCCTTGTAACAATTATTGCAGGACCCGTATTTTGCGGGTGGATATGTCCCCTCGGCTCGGTTCAGGACTGGGTTAGGTCTCTTTCTAACAAACTCAAGATAAAAAGATTGACAGTTCCCCGGTATATAAACACAGCTCTGTCCCTCTTGCGGTTCGGCGTTCTAGCCCTCGTAATTTTTGCAACGGCAAAGAGCCTTTCTCTCATGTTTATGCGCCTGGATCCGTATTATGCTCTCATGCATTTTTGGACAGGGGAAGTTTTTCCTCTTTCCATACTGATATTAGCTCTTACGCTCATTCTTTCTCTTTTTATTGACCGCCCCTGGTGCCGATGGTTTTGTCCCCTGGGCGCTGTGTTGAGTGTTATAGGAAAGATAAGTATTTTCAAGATTAAAAAGCCGTCATCTAAGTGCATTAACTGCGGTTCATGTCATAAAGCATGCCCTGTCGGTCTTCATCCGGAAGAAAAGGAAGCAGTAGCTGATATACGCTGCATCAGGTGCGGATTGTGTACACCTTCCTGCCCGCCGAAAGTAAGGACAAATAAAACAAATTTTATTATCAGTTTTGTCAGCGCTCTGTTTCTTCTTGTCGTCTTTTTTACTGTTCCTCTTTTTACACAAAAGAGTTCGGGAACACAGGCGGGCGGAGAAATTACTATGAATACAACCATTCAGGCCGCTTCCGAAAATCTCGGTATTAGTGAAAAAGAGATTCTTACAAAATTAGGTTTGCCTCCAACATACGAAACCGATACAAAACTAATCGACATCGAAGATGATTATGAAGATATTACCTAGGCCTTTATTAAGGATGTGCTTGTTGAATAAAAAAAGGGCTGGAAGAGTTTTGGTATTGAGGTACACAAACATCTTCCAGCCGAAAGAAGGATTCTAATACTTTTTTAGCTTACAAAAAAGGTACTTTTCATGCATTGTTCTGCAATGCATCGTATCCTTCTTCGCCTGTTCTAACCTTAATTACGTTTTCAAGGTCAGAAACAAAGATCTTACCATCGCCAATGTGTCCTGTATAAAGAACTTTCTTCGCAGTTTCAATAACTGTT
>JAKJFV010000079.1 GCA_022704725.1 Spirochaetota bacterium | reverse complement strand
TTCGTCCGACACGCCCACTCATTTGGAGCTGTACAAAAAATTTGAGGGCATAGGCGGCATAACACACACACATTCTACCTATGCAACCTCATGGGCACAGGCAGCCAGATCTATTCCGGTATTTGGAACAACTCATGCGGATCACAGCGCAGGTACAATTATTTGTACGCCCTTTATTAAAAAAGAAGAAGTTGAACGCGATTATGAAAAAGAAACTGGCATTCTTATAATTAAAACTTTTTTAGATCCAGCCGCGCTGGGTTTAAAACATGCGGCCCTTAAGCCCGACGAAAACCCCATGGTTCTTGCTGCAGGTCACGGTCCCTTTACATGGGGTAAGACAGCCGATAAGTCGGTTTATAATTCTGCAGTACTCGAAGAAATTGCAAAAATGGCCTGGATAAGTTTATCTCTTAATCCTCAAATGAACACATTACCTGATTATATTCTGCAAAAGCATTATAATCGCAAGCATGGTAAAAACGCATATTACGGACAACAAAGAAATTAATCTAAGAGGTACAGTCATGAAGAGTACAATCATAAAACGGCGGATGCTATTCCTTCTTGTTTGTACTCTTCTTGTCTTTTCTTGTACTAAAAAACAAACAGAAGAAATTAAACAGCCTCAAAAAAACATTATTGTAGGTTTTTCACAGATAGGAGCCGAAAGTGCATGGCGTACCTGCAATACTCAGTCAATGCAGGATGCGGCCTCTGCATCCGGAATACAATTGCTCTATGACAATGCAGAACAAAAGCAGGAAAACCAGATCAAGGCAATCCGTTCTTTTATTGTGTATCAGGTAGATGTTATTGTATTCGTACCCATTGTACAGGACGGATGGGATAACGTTTTGAGAGAAGCCAAGGATGCCGGAATTCCGGTAATAATTATAGACAGAAAAATGAGAGTCGCAGACGAATCTTTATTTACAGCGTTCATAGGGGCAGACCACATTGAAGAAGGCCGAAATGCGGCGCGTTTTTTACTAAAAAAGTTTAAGGATGAAGACCGTAATTTTAGAATACTAGAAATACTGGGGACAGAGGGCTCATCTGTTGCCGACGGAAGGTATGCAGGTTTTCGTGAAATTATTAATACAGATAATCGATTTACCATCACGGCAAGTATAGACGGCGACTTTTTGCGATCACGGGGAAAAGAGATTGCAGAAACATACCTGCAGGAAAACCCTGAGCTCCCCTTTGATATTTTATTTTCTCATAATGACGGCATGGCTCTTGGTTTTATAGATGTCTTAAATAATACATCAATACGTCCGGGTAAAGATATTGTAATAGTCAGTGTAGATGCAGAACAGGCAGCGATTGATGCTTTAAAAGAGGGTAAAATTAACTGCGTTGTAGAATGCAATCCGAAAATCGGAGATCTTGTAATTGATATGGTAAAAAAATTAACTGAAGGTAAAAGCATCCCGAGGACTACAAATATTAGTGAAAATGTTTTTACCGAATGGGACGACCTAAGTCTGCTTCCACTGCGCGGGTACTAGGATGGAAAAGAAAAGCAGCCGCAGTATAAAAAAAACAATTCAATTTTCATATGTACTCATTATAACACTAATGATTCTTCCGACAATTTATTCATTCTCTGTTTCACGAACATATACAAACCGTTATGATAAAATTATAACAAACGTAAGCAAGGCAAACAGATTGAACCAGATGGTTAAAATTGAAATTTCTAACGAGATTTGGGATATTGTTGCCGGTAAGAAACTTTTTTCACAGGGCAGTCAGTACGAAATTATTCAAAACATACGAAAGGGAATTGAAGAAATGGCTGTTTCTACAGAACTGACTGAAAACAGACAATATCTTGAAGTTTCTTCGAGAGCGCTTCTAACCCTGGAAAAATATGTTAATATTTTAGGAGATCAAATTAACAGCTCTGCTCCTGTTGCAGAAAATGAAATTATTCTAGAAGAAGTCCGGGGTGTAGCGTCGTTGATATATGATATTCTTCAGGATTTTATTGTTGCAGAAATAGAATCGGCGGCAAAAACCAATGACAGTATAAAAAAATCATTTTCGTTTTTATCTTTAATTCAAATTCTTATTACTGCTATTGTAATTGGAATAGCACTCTTTACTCTTACATCAGTTTCTGAAAAAATTCGAAAACCAATAATGCGCCTTGAAGTTCTATCCTCCGAAATTGCAGAAGGAAATCTTGAAGCGCGTGCTGTTAAACCCTTTGTCAAGGAACTTGATAACCTGACACTTAACTTGAATATTATGGCAGAAAAAATAAGGGATCTTATAGATGAAAATATACGGGAACAGCAGAATTTTCAAAAAGCCCAGATGAAGGCCTTACAGGCTCAAATAACACCTCACTTTTTATATAATACCTTTGACACTATAATATGGCTTGCCGAAACCAAGCGGACCGACGAGGTAATTGAAATAACAAGAGCATTTTCAAATTTTTTTAGAATATCATTAAGCAAGGGACATGAATGGATAACTGTTGAACAGGAAATTGAACATATAAAAAGCTACCTCACCATTCAAAAGATTCGATACCGCGACATACTTGATTTTAGCATCTCTGTAGAAGAGGACATGAAAGAAATTTCTGTACTCAAACTTATTCTGCAGCCGCTTGTAGAAAATGCAATTTATCATGGAATAAAAAACAAGAGAGGAAGAGGTATTCTTGAAGTAAGCGTTAAGAAAAAAAATAACCGTCTGTTTTTTTCTGTAGCCGATAACGGAATTGGTATGACGGAAGAAAAGATAAAGAGTATTTATGAAGAACTTACATCGAAACCGGATACAGAGATTTTAAAAAATGTATACGGTCTATTTAATGTTCAAAAAAGACTGGAACTATATTATAACGAGAATATTGAACTTTTAATAGAAAGTGAATACGGCAGCGGAACGGTTGTCTCATTCAATGTACCCGCGGAGATTAACCATGTATAAAGTATTTATTGTTGATGATGAAGTAATTGTCCGGGAAGGAATAAGAAATAAAATTCAATGGGATGAGACACCTTTTACTTTTGCAGGAGAAGCCGGCGACGGCGAAATTGCTCTTTCGATGATACAGGAAATAAAGCCCGATATTCTTATTACCGACATAAAAATGCCTTTCATGGACGGGCTCCAGCTTTCCATGATTGTTAAAAGCATACAGCCGTGGATACGAATTATAATTCTTTCCGGGCATGATGAGTTTGACTACGCCAAAGAAGCAATTAAAATTGGAGTTGATGATTATATACTAAAGCCCTTTTCTTCTGAAGATTTAATGATATCTATGCTCAAGGCTTCAAGAAAAATAGACCAGCAGAAAAACCGGAATATTCAAAGCCCCGTATTGGAAAGCGAAATAAATACAGCACAGTACATTCACAAACAGAGTTTCCTGCATACATTATTAACGGAACCGCAAAGTACAGATTCCTTAATTCAGGAGGCAGCAGCACTCTCGATCGACTTAGACTCGCCTTTTTTTGTCGTCTGCTTAAGCCGAATTCACAATGCAGATAAAGATTTACAGACGCTGCAGAATATTAAGCACCGCATATACGCCGCAGCAGAGAACATGCACCATGTTCTATTATATGCAATTTCATTTGACCGTTTTGCCTGTATATTAAAAAGCAGCAGCAGAGAAAAAATTGAAGAGGAGTCCTTTTCATTCGCGCAGACTATTCAGCATGAAGTTCAATTGGAAAAAGACAGTACAGTGATTACTGCTATTGGATCACCGGCTGAAAGTCCCGGACAAATATCGGTATCATACTCTGAAGCAGAAAACATAATAAACATGTGCAGGATTTCAGGGAAAAACCGCATATTCTGCTACGGCGATATTCGTACTCATGAAAACTCAAGTCTTATTCTACAGGAACATGATCCTGTAGTTGAACAGCTTAAGTATGCATCCGTTAATGAAGTTGATAAAATTGTAGAAGATTATATCAGTCTTTTAGGAGAAAACCCGGGGCACTTCGGCATTATTGCATCCTACCTTCTCATTGAAGTAATTATGGCCGTTTCAAAATTAGTCGAGGAGCTTGGTGATAATATTCAAAACGTTATGCCTAGAATTTTAACACGCGATTTTGTAACACACTCCGTAGAAACCCCTGATATTCTCATTAAGGAAGTTAACAGCATTCTTCATGAAATAATTCAGTGGAGAGACAACCGGTCATCGGGCAGATATGCAGATGTTATACTAAAGGCAAAAAAATATATTGAAGAAAACTATAATAATCCCTCGGTCTGCCTCCAGACAGTTTCTGCTCATGTATGTTTGAGTCCCAATCACTTTAGTACAGTTTTTTCACAGGAATGCGGTATGACCTTTATTGAATATCTTACCGAAATACGAATGACCATGGCAAAAAAACTGTTAAAAACAACACAAAAACGCAGTACCGATATTGCATACGAAATAGGATTTTCCGACCCTCATTACTTCAGTTATATTTTTAAAAAACACACCGGAATGTCCCCCCGTGAATATAGACAATAAGGTTTTTATTTATCACAACAACTATTGCATTTTTGCAATGGTTTGCGTATTATTATGTTATGGAAAAAGAAGGGTTCACGTCTAACATTCTCGAAAGCATCTCTGACGGTGTTTTTACCGTTAATAATGATTGGGAAATAACCTCCTTCAACCGGGCGGCAGAACTTATAACCGGCGTACAAAAAAAAGATGCACTCGGGCAAAAGTGTTTTGAGGTTTTTAAATCCAACATGTGCGAAAAAGACTGTCCCTTGAGAAAAACCATGAAAAGCGGAAAACCGCTTATAGATAAGAACGGTTACTGTCTTTCGAAAGCAGGCAGCAGGATTCCTATTAGTGTTTCAACAGCCCTGCTTAAGGATGAAAACGGCGTATTACTCGGAGGGGCCGAAACATTCCGCGATTTGAGCGAGCTTGAAAAACTTAGAAATGAGCTTTTGTCGCGCGGACCTCATCCTGTTTTCGAAAGTAAAAGCCCATCTATGCAGAATATAATTTCTATACTTCCCTCTGTTGCAGAAAGCTCAAGCTCAGTTCTTATACAGGGTGAAACAGGCACCGGAAAAGAAGTACTCGCTCGAACCATACATGTACTTAGTCCGAGAAAAAATAAACCCTTTATTGCTATAAACTGCGGAGCCCTTCCTGAGAGCCTTTTAGAGTCGGAACTCTTCGGCTACAAAAAAGGCGCCTTCACCGGTGCAGATAAAGATAAACCAGGCCGTTTTGCGCTGGCAGAAGGAGGGACCCTTTTTCTTGATGAGATAGGGGACATAAGTCCTGCCCTTCAAGTTAAACTCCTGCGTGTTTTACAGGAACATGAATACGAACCGCTGGGAGCAATAAAGCCCGCAAAAACAGATGTAAGAATTCTCAGTGCAACTAATCGAAATTTGGAAGAACTCATAGAACAAAACAAATTCCGTCAGGATTTATATTATAGAATTAATGTCATTAATATGATTCTTCCGGGACTCAAGGACAGAAAGGAAGATATAGCAGATATTGCCCAATCTTTTTTAGAGACTTTCAGTACACGTCTTAATAAAAAAACTGCAGGTTTTGACAGCGGTGTCTTCAAGGTTTTCTATGAATACTCATGGCCCGGAAATATTCGCGAGCTTGAAAACGCAGTAGAGCGGATGATAGTTCTTGCAAAAGGAAGCATTTTGACAAAAGATCTTTTACCCCCTGCGCTGCTTCAAAGCATACAAGAAAAAAAAGCTGTACCAGAAGCAGCTACGGTAGCAGAAGCACGGTATGAGGCCGAAAAGGATTGCATTATTAACACGTTGAACGCAAATAATTGGAATAAAACAAAAACAGCAGCGGATCTTAAAATTGATAAGGCAACCTTGTGGCGAAAAATGAAAAAACTAAAAATAGAAAACTGATTTCTTAATCCACTATCAAAACTCGTCTGTCTTTTACTATTGACACGTTTAAATTTCTATTTCAAAAATCTGATAATGCGCTCATTAACAAGGTCGTGTCTCTCCATATTTAGAGCATGCCCGGCATTCGGAATTATGGAATATGACACAAGTTCATTATCGAGCAGGCGGAAATAGTCTGTCCTTTTTTCTTTATTAAAATCTCCAAACAAAAAGAGTATATCTTTTTTTACACTGTCTGCTTCATGAGAAGTAAACTTATTAAGCTTATGAGCAAACATTGCTTTTTGATTATGACTCTTCATGATGTCTATCATGTAGTCTGCAATATCGGGGTGTTCATTAAAACATTGTGAATCGGGAGATGTGAGTTTATAAAAGATTTTCATCATATTTTTCTTAACCGGAAAAAGTATTTCGGGGAACAAAAGGCCAAGAGTGCTTATCATAGATTTAACAGGATTTACTACAAATCCGCCTTCAATGCACACAATGCGGTTGACCCTTTCACGGTGACGCACAAAATAATTATACGCCATATAGGCGCCGTTCGAAACACCTGCAATAGAGACTTTGGAAAATGAATAGTGATCAATAATGGAAGTAATCCAGTCTTCCTGATTAAATCCTTTTTCATAGTCCTCATTAATGGTACTTTTCCCGGGTCCCCCTGGAGTATCGAGAGCTATGCAGAAAAAGTGCTTTGAAAGCTCTGCAATATTCAATACCCACATTACTGCGGAGTTATCGCCGACACCATGAAATAAAAAGAGAGGAGGATTAGTGCTGATGCCTGTTTCTATGCAATGTGTTGTTCCCCACAGACCAGTAATATCAGCTTCATTATACAGAACGCCCCACTGAGCAAGGAATTCATCATAGCGCTTTAGTACATGAGCCTTCTGACTATCAGTTTTATATACTTCCATAAAAAATCCTTCCCGAAATCTTATCAATTCGAAAATACGGCATTAGGTAATCTCAAAATAGTACAGCTGCACACAATTAAAGCATCTAAGTTTAAACTAACAGTTTTCTAATGTAAGCAATAACGCCTTTCTTTTCTACTTCACTCATATGATTTGCATCCATTTCTTTATACAGGGTTGAATTTGGAATTGCCTTGTGCAGAGAAATCATATGTTCTTCGGCAATCATATCATGTTCGCTGTAAATAAGATGCACCTTTGTTTGAATTGAAGCGAGATCTTCGAACGATAGCCCAATATCAGTAAGCATAAGATTAAACCGCTTAATCAGGAGATCCGTTTTAAATCCTATTCTTTTTAAGATTAGAAACATCTTATAGAAGAACCTCATCAAGGCAAGTGTCCTTATTTCTGTACCGGAAACAAGAGTGTTTGGAGAAAGGGCTATAACATTCTCAAAAAGAAAGGGTTCTTTTTTTGCCAGATAAAGGGCTA
>JAKJFV010000078.1 GCA_022704725.1 Spirochaetota bacterium | reverse complement strand
AGGGTGAAACGAAGAGCGGTGTTATAACGTATGGAGATCTCGATCCCTGGACATTCTCTGCTAATACCGGCGCTACCATAACGGCATCTGTAAGCGATAAAAACAATAATGATTTCAATCCTTATATTGCACTCATCTCTCCTACGGGTGTAGTTCTTGATTATGATTGGGGATACAAGGCTGCTGAAGTTTCAGCAAAAGCAACAGAAACCGGTACTTATACCCTTATAATACGAGATAATAGTTCAAGTACCCCGGGTGAATACACACTGGTATTAAACTAAACCTCATTTTCTTGGTATTAGAAGGTGATATAAAATAACTTGCTAACCAAAAGATGCCTCATGCATCTTTTGGTTAGTACGATTCAATAATTTTTTCACATATTAAAAAAGCTGCGGGGCAGTATAAAGAATCGAGGGCAAGCCCGACAAGTTTTTTTTGAATGCCTGTAGACTTTGTATGCGGAAAATTACTGCAGGAGAGTGTTCTAACATCGTAGATTGAGCAGGTGTTGTCCTCATTCTGAAAAGGACAGGGCAGTTCTTTGAGCATAAATCCTACCCCGTCGGGGTCTTGAACAAGGTTCTCTTCAAAGAACTTTTTCGGATCCAGGCCGACAGCAGAACAAATATGCTTAATATCAGTATTGCGGAAAATTGGTCCCATATTTTTGCAGCACAAACCGCATTCAGTACAGTCAATGCTGCCGAATACCTCATCGTGGAACTGATGCACAATCTCGTCAAAACCCTTTTTCCTGAGTTTTGATAAATGCTTCATTTTTCTCATGATTTCTTTGTGTTTGGACTTACTCCGCTCCAGAATTGAATCGTATTGTGTGATGTCCGCCTCCTGTAATACACCGCTTTGGTGTTCTATTGTATTCTACACAGCAGGAGAACGCAATACTTTAATTCTTTTCTTGACAAAGGTATGTTCTATAGACTACCCTTAAAAAGAAAAAAAGTAATTGGGGGACCCATGAAAGAATCACAGCATGTACCTGGACGTTTTAAAAAGAATAAGTATAAAGACGCCTTTATCCCCTTGGGTATAGGAGCCGTAATAATACTGCTTTCAATTTTTTCGGTGTTTTCCAACCTGAATACCTTGTTTTTTGATTCTTTTTTAAAAATCCGTCCGGAAATTAAACAGGATTCCAGAATTCTCCTGCTTGATGTTAATGATCTGGCTATAGATAAACTGGGAGCCTGGCCGTGGCCGAGAAACTATATGGCAGACGCATTAATCACCATGAGTGAATTCGGAGTCCGCTCTGTAGTTTTCGATATTGAGTATAATACTCCCAGTCCTGCGGGTATTAATAGAAAATACCTCGACGAGAATGTTAAACGGAATTTTAAGGAAGCGTTTACCGACTTGTCCAGTGAGTTTTCCAATCTTTTTTCTGCAATCAAGGAAAAGCGGATAAGTATTGAAGATGCAGATTACTATATAAACGAGCTTATATCACTTACTGATATATCAAAAGATGAACTTTACGAAGATGTTCAGCATATAGCTATTGATAATGATGAGTATTTGTCTAAGGCAATCGATTTTTTCGGCAATGTCACTACTGCATACCGGTTTCTCGAAGAAGAAAATAAAAATTTGACAGAAGATGACCGTACCTATATAACGTCGCTCATCACTCTTAATGTAAAAGCAGAAAAATCTCCAGCAGAACGCTATGTTGATATTCTGCCTACGCTTGCATCCATGATTGAAAGAGGCAAGTTATCCGGCTTTGTAAACGTAGAAGTAGATTCGGACGGCAAGAGGCGCCGCATCATGCCGATCGAATTTATGAAAGGCAATTACTACGGGCAGCTCATTTTTTCGACTGTGCTGGATTGGCTTGGAAATCCGGAAGTCGTTTTAGAGAAAAGGAAACTAACCCTAAAGGGTGCACAATATGAAGACGGTGTTTTTGACGTCGTTATCCCTCTCGAAGCTGACGGTACTATGCTTGTAAACTGGCCTCATAGAACCTATGACGACAGCTTTAAACATCTTTCTATATACTACCTTGTGAATTACAACAAATTCTTCACTGATTTAGCCTCAAATATTTCCTTATTGGAAATGCGCGATTCATTGAAACTTTTACCTGAGAATCCTGTATCCTATCTGAATGAAGAGAAAGCATACGTAGATTATCTTTTAGAAAATGCATTAACTGAGCAGACAGAGGAGGCAATAGAAGAATATAAACTTGCAAAAGAGCAATGGCTCATAAGCATAGAAGACTTCTTATCTCAGAACTATAACAGCCTTCTTCAAAAAGAGATTCTAAAGCGTGAAGAAGCTGCAGACTGGAATCAAAGGACTTTATTGGCAGAAGAAAGGAAAAACACCGAGATACTTTTCGGAAATCTTAAAAAAAATATTGAGGATATACGGACTAATCAGAAACTGCTTAGAAGCCAGCTCGAAGGAACCCTGTGCCTCATAGGATACACTGGAACAGGAACATCTGATATTGGCGCCAATCCCTTCCAAAAGGAATACATAAATGTTGGAACACACGCCAGTGCTGCTAACACTATTTTCCAGAGGGAATTTCTTCGAAGCACACCGGAGTGGGTCTCACTCGCCCTTTCTGTGATTCTTCCATTTCTTCTCTTTCTCATTGCACGCAAACTTAATCCAGTCAGACAGAGCTTTCTTGGTATCGGAGCCATTTTATTGACAATTGTCGTATCAGGTGCTCTTTTTATATATACAGGAATATTCTTTGAACTCGTCGGGCCTGTAATAGCACTCTCATTGACATATATCAGTTATTCGCTTATCAGATTTTTCCGCGAGTCCCGTGAGAAGAGTTTTTTGCGCAAAGCTTTCGGTACCTATATTTCTGCAGATGTTATTAATCAGATTGTTGATGACCCCGATAAATTAAAACTCGGCGGCGAAAGCCGTCATATGACGGCTATGTTCACCGACGTTAAGGGATTTTCTACCATTAGTGAAAAACTTACCCCTGAACAGCTGGTAAGTTTATTAAATGCCTACCTTACAGGCATGAGCGACATCATTCTTGACGAAGAAGGTGTCGTAGATAAATATGAAGGAGATGCCATTATAGCATTTTGGGGAGCGCCTACTCCTTTAGAGAATCATGCCTACCACGCCTTGGCATCTGCTATAAAAATGAAAAAAGTCGAAGCAGAGCTAAATAAAACCTTTAGAGAAAAGCAGATGTCGCCTACCGATCTATTGTCCCGCTTCGGTATAAATACCGGAGAAATGGTAGCAGGCAATATGGGCACACAGCGCAAGATGAACTACACCATTATGGGCAACGCTGTTAACCTTGCAGCACGCCTTGAGGGTGTTAATAAAATGTACGGTACCTGGATTTTAACAACAGACTACACGGCAAAAGAAGCAGGGGAAGCGTTCATATACAGAAAGCTTGACCGGGTGCGCGTAGTAGGTATTAATACGCCTGTGCAGCTGCTGGAAGTTGTGTGCTTTAAAGAGGATTTACAGGAGGATAAAAAGAAATTCCTCGCAGACTATGAAACTGCTTATACATTGTTTGAACAAAGACAATGGAAAAAAGCAGAGACCTTGTTTACATCTCTTAAAAGCAGGGATGATACAGACGGCCCTGTTAATCTATATTTAAAACGCTGTAAAGACTTTATTCAGAACCCGCCTGCTGCTGACTGGGACGGGGTATTTAATATGACACAGAAATAAGAAAATGTTTTACGAGGAGTAAACTATGAAAAAACTTGCGGTATTGGTATTGCTTATACTGACAATCGGCGCAGTCTTCGCACAAGAGGAAATGCTGTATCCATTTGAAAAATTTAAAACAACAATAGACAATTATCAGCCTGAAGGATACTTCTTGATGAGCTGTGAAAATTACGAAACAGAGTTTTCTGCCATTTATATGAAAGGCTTTGAAGGTATTTTAACTATCAGTTTTCTTTCAGAGGAAAATATTGATTTCGATGAAACAGCAGAATCCTTCACTCTTAATAAACAGAAAGCTTATTACATTGAAGAAGAAACAGACGACGGAATGTTCGGTACTCTTATAGTTGAGTTTCCAAAGTATAAAATGTACTGCATTATTATGGAAGCCCCGATTGTAAACGAAGAGACAAAAGCACGGCTCATTTCCCGTTTTGAACAGCTGAAGTTTTAACTATTCTTCAAAATATTCAAAATCTGTTTTTATAATAAAAAACAGCCAGCTGCGTCCTGTCGCGCAATTGAAGCTTCTCAAGAATGGTGCTTAAATAATTACGGACTGTTCCTTCGCTTAGAAAGATAGAATCTGCAATTTCTTTATTGCTGTATCCTTCGGCCACAAGAGAAATTATTTCGCCTTCCTTTGCAGATAAGCCCGCCCTCTGATAATCGAAAACAGACTGAGAGCTGCCCAGAAGTCCGGGAATACGAGCTATTATATCACTGCCGAACACACTCTGTCCTTCCATAACAGACTTAAGAGCAGGATATATTGTTTCGTAATCCTGTTTTAATAAGTACCCCTTTGCACCGATCTTTAATGCCTTTATTATATATTCATCATCAGAAAAAGTTGTAAGAAATAGAATGCGTGCTTCAGGGTTTTCTGTAAGAATATTTTCGGCTGCTTCCAGTCCAGACATCCCCTCCATTCGTATGTCCAGAAGACAAATATCAGGAATATGGGTTTTATAGAGCTCATAAGCCTCACCGCCGCTGTGTCCGGCGGCACAGACTTCGACATCGTTATATGATTCAAGAATTGTTTTTAAGGCGGAACAAACAAGACTGTCGTCGTCGGTTATTAATACTTTCATTTTATTGTGCTCCTTGGAATACTTGCAAACATTTTAAAACCCTTAGCATGAGAAAAGGTTATTGTACCGCCCAACGCCTTTACCCTTTCGGCCATATTTTCAAGACCAATACCTTGGCTGCTGCTTAATCTTTTTTCTATAATGCCGGTACCCGCCGTTCCGTTATCTTCTATGCATAACTGATACAGAGCCGGATGTTCCCATACATGAACAGAAACAAAATCGGCATCGCTATGAGCTGCAGTATTTGAAAGAGATTCGGTAAGTAAGGCGAGAAAACAGATTTTAGTTTCTTTTTCTACATTCGATGTAATATCATAATCAAGCTTAACAGGACAATACTTGTACTCGGCAATTAAAGACTGCATTCCGCACTGCAGATCTATGGCTTCGTCATGCAGGTCATGAACGCTTTTTCGTATTGTATCCATAGCAGCAGATAAATTCTCTTTTAATCCCCTTAGTGAATCCTTATCAGTTTCCTTCCCGGATGAGCTTAAAAGAGCACCAACCATTAGAATTGACCGGGATATTACATGCCCGACGGTATCATGAATTTCCCGTGCAATTCTGTTTCTTTCTTTTAAAGTTGCAACATGTATTTCATATTCCTTATTCTCAATCAGATAACGCTGTTTTTCTTCCATAACGCGCTTGAGTTCCTCACGCTCATCCTTATGCCTGTAAATATCGCTCTCAAACTGAGCAAGGGCTTCCGTTTTACGCGAGAGAACAAAGGCCAGGGCAGTAAATAGAAACATCATGATTGATTCATAAATACCAAGTGACGAGTAAGCCGCATAAACATATATCAGTGTAAAAACAGAAGGAATAAGATATTTTTTGCCGGGAAAATCATATGCGGCAGGAGGAAGAAAAAACAATAGAGGTGTATAAAAAAAAGAAAGCGCAAAAAGCGCAATCCACAAAAAAATTGATTTACTCTTATTTGAAATATAAAAGGAAATACAGCTTGCAGAAAATGAGGCTAATAAACTGATAACGACCGAGGCTGAATCCTCGCTGCTAATGGTATAAAAAAGGCACACCGCTAACAGCAGCAGCCGGTCAAAAAAAGAAGCCACGTTTTTATTCCCTCTTAAAACACGTATATATTTTTTTATGACAAATGTCATATGCGATTTTGACATTTATCACTGTAATTTGACTGTTCACAATGATAGTATAGCACACGTGATTACTATAGGAGACAGAAATGGTTATAAGAGTTGAAAATCTTGTTAAACGATACGGAGATCTTGTTGCACTTGATCATATTAATCTTTCCATAAGGCAGGGTGAAATATTTGGTCTCCTGGGTCCGAACGGTTCGGGAAAAACAACCCTCATAAACTGCATATTATCGCTTTTAACGTATAACAAGGGCGAAATTGAAGTATTCGGAAAACCGATGAATCCTGACACATATGACAGTAAGCGAAAAATCGGTGTTGTTATGCAGAACGTTGCAGTCTTTGAAGAGCTTACCGTATGGGAAAACATTGACTATTTTTGCGGATTGTATGTAGGAGATAAAAAAGAACGGAAAACTCTCGTTGAAGAAGCAATCTCCTTTGTCGGGCTCGAAGACTTTCAAAAATTCTACCCGAAAAAGCTTTCCGGAGGTCTTCTGCGCCGTTTAAATATTGCCTGCGGAATAGCCCATAAACCTTCCCTTATATTTTTGGATGAACCGACTGTTGCTGTTGATCCTCAAAGCCGGAATAAAATTCTTGAAGGAATACAAGAGCTCAACAGGAAAGGCGCGACAATTATTTACACCTCTCACTACATGGAAGAGGTTGAACAAATCTGTACGCGCATTGCAATTATAGACAAGGGAAGAACGGTTGCAGAAGGCACCAACGACGAACTTAAGTCTATGATTAAGACAACAGAGACCATTCACATAGAAACAGTCGATTTCCCGGAATCCCTTATTACTTCCATTCAGAGCCTTCCAAATATTTATAAGACTGATATTCTGCCCGGCAAAATAACGCTGCGATGCAGCAGGGGAAAGCATAACCTCATACATGTACTGGACTTTCTTAAAAAACATGAAATTGTTTTTGGAAGAGTGTACACAGAGCTCCCGACGCTCAATGATGTTTTCTTAGAAATTACCGGCAAAGAATTACGGGATTAAGCCGGCGGCCGAACTTATCTTACAGGAGATAGTATGTTTTTACATCTTTTTTTATACAGACTAAAAAGCTTTTTTAGAACACGATCCATCATTTTTTGGACAATGCTTTTCCCGATTCTGCTTTCAACACTTTTCAAATTTGCATTTGGAAGCTCCTCTGATATTCTTGAAAACTATAAGACAATTCCCGTTGGAATAGCAGTAGTAAGTGAGAACGCAGAGAGCGAACGCTTTCTTTCAATATTAAAGTCTGCAGAATTTTCAGAAGATAACCCCATGTTTTCAATTAAGGGAGGAGACTTGGAGTCGTCTAAAAAACTATTAGCAGACGGCCAAATTGACGGTATAATAATTCTCGATTCAAGTTTTTCAGTCTTATTT
>JAKJFV010000077.1:4565-7397 GCA_022704725.1 Spirochaetota bacterium | reverse complement strand
AAATATAATGCATTTTTCGGTCTGCAGGCAGCGGACAGCTGGGTATTTAGAAACTCATACGGCAACTCAAGCTACGGCGGAGAAACTATTCAGTTTAAAAAAGGACTATTTGACACAGAAAATTCCTCTGCCGATGACGGACACGTTGCGGGAAAAATTACCGATGCTCAGTTTACCAAGTCCGATATTGAGGCCGGAAAGACTATTAAAGTTGTGTGTACCGATTTTAACCTTAATGACAAGGCTGTAACAGCCTCAGCTTTGAATGTAGTTATGATTTCTACAGATATACCCTTCGGTTTAGTAGAAGTTACCGGTGCAAAGCTCTTTTTTGATGGTAAACAGGTAAATCTAAGTTCAAGCGGTCAGGAAATTTATGCTGTTGATATTGATAAATCCTATGTTCTCATAACTTTTATAAATATCTGGCAGACAAGTCTTAAAACGTTCGGCTATAAAATGCCCGAAAAGGACATAACGATGGAGTTTACTTGTAAGGTAAAGGAATAAACATACTTTAATAATTGTCAGGGCTAAACTGCGAATAAACACAGTTTAGCCTCTTTTTATTATGTCCGGCAGGTTTAATACCCCGCAGCTTGCTGCGGAATCTTGAGTAAAGCCGGTATATACAGCAATTGTAAAATAGTTTGGGGTATTAAATCCTGCCATACAATAAAATTCTTTGCATAACCTACATACCCCGGAGCTTGCTCCGGGATTGTTGATTGGTGAATGCATCTTTTATGGTGAAGTTCCTTCTTTTCTTGTTTAGTAAACCGGTATAGTCAATCTTTTTCATTTTTGATATACTGCACTTAATTGGAAAACATGAGTAAAAAATGGTTTAATCGATTAGTTTCATAAACGTAAGGAAGATAAAGTGGGAATTACAATTAAGGATATTGCCTTAAAAGCAGGCGTGTCAAAAACAACGGTATCATTTGCCTTCAATAATCCTGACAGGATTTCTGCAGATACTTACGAAAGAATAATGACCATAGCCCGTGAAATCGGTTATTCGCCGGACCCCATAGCACGCATCTTGAGTAATAAAAAAACCAAAAATATAGGAATTGTTCTTCCTCAGACTATATCAGTTTTTTTTCAAAACCCATATTTGGGCGAGCTGCTGCGGGGTATAGGCTCGGTATGCGATCAGGAAGGTTTTGCTGTTTCTGTTTTATCTCCTTTTAAGGGCATTGTTACCCAGACAATACTAAATGCTGCTGTTGACGGTATATTAATAATGGGAATATCGAAAGACAGTGAAGTGCATACTACCTTTAAGCAGAGAACTATGCCCTATGTCACCATTGATGCGGTAGATTCAGGCGATTTTGTTAATGTAGGCATTAAGGATGAAGAGCTGTCAGAAAAACTGATGGACATTCTTCTTGATAACGGACATCGAAAAATTTGTTTTTGTCTTTTGCAGTCAATTTCATCTACGCTTCAAAAAGCGGATACATCCGGTACCAGAGAAGCCCGGCTTCACGGAATATTTCAATCTGCAAAACAGCATTGTTTATCTGAAGATGAGATGAAAGATTTTCTCTACATTAATACTCCTGCAACCTTGTCCGACTCTTATGACATTGCCCTTTCATTACTAAAAAAGAAGGATCGGCCATCTGCCGTATTCTGTATGGCGGATGTACAGGCTTATGGTTTTTATAGAGCAGCACGGGAATTATCACTTTCAATCCCGGAAGACCTTTCTATAGTATCGTTTGATGATCTGCCGCTTACAGAAACCTTAACCCCCGGCCTTACCTGCGTACACCAGAGCGCATACGAGAAGGGCAGAATGGCGACGAAACTTCTATTCAAAATGATTGCAGGACAGCACTGTGAATCTGCCGTCCTTGATGCCCATATAACTCATCGTCATTCAGTTGCGAAGCTGAATAAGTAAAGTACCTCTATTTATTCACAAAGATTTCTGCCGTACAGCATGCTCATTTTTTTCAGCCATGATGCAGCATCAGTATTATACTGATCAAAACTCATTCTCCACTGCCAGTTGATGCCGCCTGTTGTAGACGGTAAATTCATTCTTGCATCATTATCCAAAGCAAAAATATCCTGCATTGGTATAACTGCAAAATCGGCAACAGAGCTGAATGCAAGGCGTATGAGGGATCTGCACAACCTTCCGTCAAGGACCGCTTTTTCGATGTCGGAGATTTCAAATCCTGCATAGCTTCCTATCAGTTCGCTTTCTTCCTTGCTAGCATTTTTCAGCCATCCCTGCATTGTCTCATTGTCATGAGTTCCTGTGTATACGACACAGTTTTTATTATAGGTATGGGGTAAAAAGTTATTTGTACATCCGCTCTTGCCGGTTTCTTTTGCATCAAAGGCAAACTGAAGTATTTTCATTCCCGGAAGTTCAAAGTCATCGCGGAGTTTTTTTACAGCATCTGTAATGAGTCCTAAATCTTCTGCAATTATTGGAATGTCTCCCAGCTCTTTTTTTATTACATTAAACAAATCATGTGAGGGTCCGGGAATCCATTTTCCATGTATTGCTGTTTTTTCATCTGCAGGAACGCTCCAGTATGATTCAAACCCGCGAAAGTGATCAATTCGAACATAATCTACAATATTAAGCATAGCCTTAATTCTGTTAAGCCACCACTTGTAGCCTTCTTTTTTCATAGCTTCCCAATTATACAGAGGATTACCCCAGAGCTGCCCGGTGGCGCTGAAATAATCGGGGGGGACGCCGGCAACCGTGAGGGGGCGCCCCCGCTCGTCCAGGTCGAAGAGCGCGCGGTGGGCCCAGACGTCGGCGCTGTCGTGCGCGACGAAAATCGGGAGGTCGCC
>JAKJFV010000077.1:0-4555 GCA_022704725.1 Spirochaetota bacterium | reverse complement strand
AAAATACTGAATTACTTTTTGTACCTCACATTCCGCTGTATGAGCGGCATGCCATGTAGAAACAGATTGGGGATTACATGAAGCAAGATCTTTCGGCCAGTAACTGCTCCACATAGCACCTTTGATTCCTTCTTCTGAGGCCTTTGCATCATATACTTCCTTTATGCTCATGAACACAGCATAATTGTCGAGCCAGGATGCACTGTCGTTTTTAAAGGCTTCATAGGCCGTTCGGGTATCGGGTTTAGCCCTCTGCAGAAACTGCCGCGCTGCAGTTTTAAGGAGGGGGATTTTCCACCAGACAACTGAGCCGAAATCTACTCTGGAACTGATGGTAATGTACGGAGGCGGAATAATTTGCTGAGCATCAAGCCAGCCGTCCTGCGCAAGCATGTCAAGATCAATGAGCAGGGGATTACCGGCATAAGTAGAAAAAGACTGATACGGTGAATCTCCGTACCCGGTCGGGCTTATAGGAAGAATCTGCCACAAGGACTGATTTGCCTCGTGAAGCCAGTCAATAAATCTTCGTGCTTCTTTACCTATAGTTCCGATGCCGGGTGTTCCGGGTAAAGATGTTGGGTGTAATAATATTCCGCTCGATCGGTTCATGTTCATGATACTTATCCTTTAACTGCACCTGCAGCTATTCCTTTAATAATGTACTTTTGTAAAAACAAATAGAATAAAATAATAGGGAGAGACGATATAGTAAGAGATGCGGTCATAGCTCCATAATCTTTGAGAAATTGACCGTTGAATCTCATTTGTGCAAGCTGTATTGTTCCTTCCCGTACCACAAGAAGCGGCAGAAGAAAGTCATTCCAAAGCCACAGCGCATCTATAACTGCAATTGTTGCAATAATTGTTCTTAGTAGAGGAAGTACAATAACAAAGAATGTATAAAATCTTCCTGCGCCGTCTATTGCTGCAGATTCTTCCAGTTCACGCGGTACACTTTTAACAAATCCGTGAAACATAAAGATTGCTGTCGGACAGCCGAGTCCCCAGTACATGGGAATTATGCCGCTTATACTGGTTAAATTGAAGTCGGAAGCGAGAACAGCTATGGGCACCATGATAATTTGAAAGGGAATGACGAGTGCAAAGGTGAAAATGGAATAAATAATCCAAGACAGTCTGGTATCAGTTCGTGCAAGCATATAGGCGCACATGGAACTGGTGAGAATAATTCCCAGAACACCGGCAGATGTAATAACAAAGGTATTAAAAAATACTTTGGGAAACTCCATTTCCTTCCATGCCTTAACATAGTTTCCTACATAGAAGCTTCCGGGAAAACCCGTCGGGAATCTTGTAATATCTGCACTTTCTCTAAGTGAATTAATAATCACATAAAGCATCGGGTAAAAGAAAAAGAGAGAAAAAACTATAATAATCCAGAATATCGCCTTTTGCGCGGGGCTTTGATGTTTTGTTGATATTGTTTTCATTATTGCTCAACCTCCCTCTTTTTCATAACATACAGCTGCAGCCCGGTAATTAAAAGAATAACAAGAAACAGCAGCAGGGCCTTAGAGGTGGCCATTCCTGCCTGTCTTTGGGCGAATGCCTCATAGTAAATGTCGAGAACAAAGGGAACCGTGCTTGTTGCGTACCCTGATGGACCGACCATTGCATAAATAAGGTCAAAGCTTTTAAGTGCATTAGCAATTGTTAAAAACAAGGAAATGGTAATGGCCGGTACAATGAGAGGCAGAGTAATAAATCTGAAACGCTGAAAGCTGCCGGCTCCGTCTATTCGTGATGCCTCAATTACCTCAGTTGGAATATTCTGAAGCCCTGCCAGGTATACAATCATGTAGTAGCCGCAGCCCTGCCACGTTGCTACAGCAACCAAGAGCCAGGGAGCCTTTGATGCGTCGCTGAGCCAAATATCAATTCCGCTAACTGCAGGCAGTATCTGATAAAACAGCATCTTCCAAATAAGAGCTACAATAATCATTGACAGAACATTCGGCAGGAAAAAAATTGTCCGTAATATTTTTTGCCCGGGGATTCCTGAATCAAGAACGAGTGCTAACAGGAAGGCTATAAGATTAATACCGATGACAGAAAAGAAGGCAAAGAAGAAGGTAAAACCTACAACACCCATCTTTGTTTTCTCTGCTGTCCACATTGAAGAAAGCAAATTACGAAAATTCCCAAGTTCAAACAGTCTGCTTGATGCCTGTTTGACCGTTTCGCTGCTTGTTCTGCTTAGCGAATGTGTGTTTAGAAATACTGAAAGAGCGGTATGCATGGCATCCTCATCCTGTGCGAGGGCTGCTGTATGAATTGAGCGGATAAATTCATCAATAGCGGCATCGCTTATAAAACCCTCTGTATGTTCAGGTATTGACCAGATTAATTCTTCAATATCAAAGGAGCTGTATTCAGGTTTTAAAACATAAAAATCATCATTTTTTGCATAGTGAGCAAAAAATACATCTATGTTTTCCGGTGAGGTATTTTTTAATATTTCTTTGTCTGCTTTTTTTGCTTCAATTCGCGACGGCAGACTGGAAGCGGCATTATAATATACTTCTGTATATTTCTGCGGATAAAAGGTATCTTTAACCTTTCCGGTAATAATATCTGCATAGTTCTGTAAACCTACAAAACGGTTTTTTTCCGGTGCATAACCGGCTGATGAAAGGATTCTTTCAATTTTCATTCTTTCAAAGCCGTTAACTGACAATCTGCTGTAAGTGTTCATGTCATCGTTCAATGAATACACAGATAATAAATAGTCTTTATCTGATGTTTTTTTTATCTTATGTAAGACTAGAGACTCAAACTCATTTTTAGAAACACTGATGGGAGTCTTCGGCGTTAATCCGTCCCAGTTAGTTGTTGATATTGCGATTCCTCTTAAAAACGGATAGATGAAAAAAAAGGTATAGAGAATTACACAGGGTAAAATAAAGGCTATGAAGTACCCATGCTTTTTCAGTTTGGATTCTACCACAGGATCCCTCCTTATAAAACGCTTTGGTAAAGGCTTGCCCGCCGAAGCAGACAAGCCTGATATTTCTGCTTAATTCCTGCAGAAGATTAATGCCTTATTTATTTTGCAGATTTCCACATGGCATCAATGTTTTCAATAACCTTATCAGCTGTGATTTTCTTAAGCATATACTGCTGAGCGCCGTTTTTACATGCATCTTCGAATACAATGGTCGGATACATTGAGAAAAGCCACGGGTATGAACCCTGTGCAGAGACGCCGCTTATGAGGTCTGTAAATGCAGGGGGAAGGGCAGAAACATCTGCACCCGCAAATGATAATGTTAAGCGGTAGCCTTCGATCCAGAGTTTTTGAGCTTCTGCTGTAGAAAGCCAATTAAGGAAATCCAGGGCAGCCTGTCTTTTTTCCGGGCTTGCCTGTGCGGAAACACCAAAACAGGAGTCAACGTCGGCATAGAATTTATTGTTTGCAGCTGTGTTTGACACAGGGAAAGGAATAAAACCTATAGAAAAATCGGCTTTTGCAGGCAGCGACCATAACCCTTGTACAATCATCGCAGCTTTTCCGCTCACAAAGGCATTCTGCTGCTGATCCCACGCCATTTCACCGGCATTTGCATCCATGTTTGCTGCATAGAAGTCCATTGTTGAAAAAAGCTTTCCGGTGTCCACTGCACCGTATGAAGTTTTTCCTGCATTCATATCTGCAATAAACTGATTAAAATCAATGCCTTTTTCTGCTAGAAGAGAAGTTTGAACGAGTGTTATAAAATGTCCGGCTGACCAGTTTTCTGCAAGAAGGCCTGAGAAGGGAGTAATATCGTTATCTTTAAGTACCTTGCATACATTTTCAAGTTCACGGTATGTTGCAGGAGCTTTTAGATTAAGCTTTGCAAAAATGTCCTTATTGTAGATAATACCAATACCTGCCATATCCATCGGAAGTGCATATTGTTTACTGTTATACGTTACAGCAGGAATTGAACCTGGAACAACTTTCTTCATTACAGCTTCATTAGTAAGATCTACTAGATACCCGCTTGCAGCATATTCCTGTACACGGGAATAGGACTGCATCTGCAGAATATCGGCAAGCTTACCCTGTGCAGCACGGGCTGCCATTGTTGCATCTGCATCATTCGGGATAATAAGTGTTTTAATCTTAACGTCTGGATTCTTTGCCATGTAGGCATCGAGAAGTGCTAAAAGACCTTCCTGATTTTCCTGCTTATAGTAATACATTTCAAGTTCTATAACATCACTTGAAGTTCCTGTGCTTTCCTTGTTTCCGCCTGCAAAGGCGCAAACAGCCAAACTCAATGCCAATAAGACAGTCACGAGTTTTTTCATTTTTTCCTCCTAATTTTAACCGGATTGCTCCAGTGTTTTACCACATACATATTTGAGTGTAAAACGGTTTACTAAACCGGTTTACATATAGTAAAACACGGTTTGATTAATTTGTCAAATGAAAAAGAGAAAAAAATGTTTTTTTTTGCTTTTTTACAAAAAATTCCACATAGCTTTTGTTAAGGAATAGGGATTAATGCCTTTAATTTCAAATAATGAAGTCAGCGTAACAAAG
>JAKJFV010000076.1 GCA_022704725.1 Spirochaetota bacterium | reverse complement strand
AAGAATCTATTTCCAGTATCCTTAAGGCATTGAATATCATAAAAAAAAACAGTAATATAAACGGCAGCACAGAATTTGTTCTATGAGGTGATGTAATGAAAGGTATTGAGCTGGAAAAGGCATATAATCCGCAGGATTTTGAAGACAGATTATACGAACAGTGGGAGAAGCAGGGGTATTTTAAACCAAAAACAGATGCCGATTCTCCTGTTCATGAAATAACTGATAAAACGCCTTTTACGGTTGTCATCCCGCCTCCAAACGTAACCGGAGTGCTCCACATGGGGCATGGGTTAAATAATACATTACAGGATATTGTTGTCCGTTATCATAGAATGAACGGCGAACCTGCCTTGTGGGTTCCCGGCACCGATCATGCAGGCATCGCTACTCAGAATGTTGTAGAGCGGCGGCTTAAAAAAGAAGGCTTATCGAGACGCGATCTTGGACGTGAAAAGTTTCTGGAGCGAACCTGGGCTGTAAAAGATGAACATCACGCAATAATAACACGCCAGCTGAAAAAAATCGGCGCCAGTGTAGACTGGAATAGAGAGCGCTTTACAATGGACGAAGGCTTGTCTAAGGCTGTCCGTGATGTTTTTGTAACCCTCTTTGAGCGGGGGTTAGTATACCGCGGGAATTATCTTGTTAACTGGTGTACATCATGCGGAACCGCCCTTGCAGATGATGAAGTAGATCACAGCGATGTTAACGGCGCCATGTACCATATTTATTACGAAATTGACGGAGGGGAGAGTATTCCCTCTATAACTCTCGAGGACGGCACTGTTTTTTCAGGCGGTAATCGAATAGAAATAGCAACAACAAGGCCGGAAACCTTACTCGGCGATACCGCTGTTGCTGTTCACCCCGAAGATCCCCGTTACAAGGCTCTTGTAGGTAAAAAAGTAAAGCTTCCCTTAACCGGTAAAACAATTCCTGTGGTTGCAGATACCTACGTTGAACGTGCATTTGGAACCGGTATAGTTAAGATAACACCGGCACACGATCCTAATGACTGGGAAGTAGCAAAACGCCATAATCTTCCCGTTATTAATATTCTTAATCCTGACGGCACACTGAATGAGGAAGTTCCCGAACAATACCGTAATATGAAGTGCAGCGATGCGCGAAAAGCGGTAATTGCAGATTTAACTGAGCTTGGGTTATTCAAAGAAGAAGAAAAAATTACACACTCTGTCGGGCACTGCTACCGCTGCAATACTGTTGTTGAGCCGTATTTAAGCGACCAGTGGTTTGTTAAGATGAAGCCTCTGGCAGAAAAAGCGCTTAAAGCGTGGAAAGACGGCGATATTGTATTTTATCCGAAAAAATGGGAAAACACCTACAGCCACTGGATGGAAAATATACGCGACTGGTGCATCAGCCGCCAGCTTTGGTGGGGCCACCGTATTCCCGTATGGTACTGCCAGTCCTGCGGTGAGATGATTGTTTCCCGTGAAGATCCTGAATTATGTCCGAAATGCAAGGCTTTTAAAGATTCCTTAAAGCAGGACCCCGATGTATTAGATACCTGGTTTTCCAGCTGGTTATGGCCTTTTTCAACCCTTGGATGGCCTGAAAATGCAGAAAACGGTTTTACCGAAGATTTTAAACGGTTTTATCCTACAAGCGCCTTAGTTACCGCCTATGACATTATCTTTTTCTGGGTAAGCCGCATGATCATGGCAGGACTTGAGTTTACCGGAAAGGCTCCTTTCAAAGATATTTATATTCATGGTCTTGTACGCGACAAGCAGGGTAAAAAGATGAGCAAGTCCCTGGGCAACGGACTTGACCCCTTGGAAATTACCGGTGAATTCGGATCCGATGCAATGAAGTTTACCCTCGGGTTTTTATGCGCACAGGGACAGGATATTTTAGTTGATAAAGAATCATTCAAGCTTGGAAGCCGTTTTGCAAATAAAATATGGAATGCAAGCCGCTATCTTTTGGGCAATCTTGAAGGCAGAAACTTAATTCCTATAACAGATGACGATTTAACAGAGCTTGATGTTTGGATCTATTCCTGTCTTGACAGAGCAAGCCGAAATGCCCGTTCCGCCCTTGAAGGCTACCGCTACAATGAAGGCGCTCAGGCTTTATACGAATATTTTTGGAATGATTTCTGCGACTGGTATGTAGAAGCCACAAAATTATCGTTTAGAAACGGGACGGAAGAGGAAAAAGACAGGGCAGTATCGGTCTTAATGAATATTCTCGAGGAGAGTCTGCGCCTTCTTCATCCGTATCTTCCCTTTGTCACAGAGGAAATTTACCAAAAACTTCCGCTCAAAGAAATTGCGCAAAACAGAGCAGAGGCGGCATCAAAAAATTCATGCAAAAATGGTAATCCTTCAAAAATAACATCACAAAGTGAATATACCGGCATGCTTATAGCCGCACCCTTTCCTGTACCAAACAACAACAGAATTGATGAAACAGTCAGCCGGAGATTTTCTGTTCTTCAGGAATTAATCCGTTCTATTAGAGCGCTTCGTGCAGAGTGCGGAATATCGCCGGATCTTAAAATTGATATTTCACTCCTTTTGACTCCGGAATCTCCTTCTCAGGTATGCCGTGAAAAACAGGACCTTATTATGCTTTTGTCCGGTGTAAAAAAACTTACTTTTACCGATGCTAAGCCTCACGGAGCAATAGGTACTGTTGGAACCGGATTTGAGGCTTTTTTACTTGCATCAGAGGGAATTGATTCTGCACAGCTTAAAGCGCGGTTTCAAAAGGAAATCGCAAATGAAACATCCTTTATTCAGAAGGTGGAAGCTAAACTATCCGGTAAATTTGCAGAAAATGCTCCGGCAGAAGTTGTAGAGGCAGAACGGGAAAAATTATGTACCGCACAGCGTCGTGTGGAAAAACTAAACTCTTATATTGAGAATTTATAACCGGAGAGTACATGCAGATAGAAAAGCCCATGCAGATGAATAAACAGGCAATGCTTCAGCTTAAGGGAATATACTTAGCGCCCTACATGCAGCTTGCTACAGCTTTAATAGGTAAATCCCGCCATGCAGGCGGAAATATGTTTCGTCATCAGATCGATACCATGGGCATTCTTATAGACTACGGCTACATTGACAGCGTTCTTTTAAAGGCCGCTGTTATACATGACCTCATTGAAGATATTCCCGATTATAACCGCAATGTTATCTTAGAGGTTGATTCTGAGGCGCCTCTTGTCTATGATCTTGTATTGGAAGTAACTAAACGAGAGGGCCAGCTTAAAAATGATTATTTGAAGGGAATTATAGATCACGGCAGTGAAAAAGCAAAAATACTAAAATGTGCAGACCGTATCAGCAATATGATCAGCCTCGGGTTTGTAACAAAACCGGATTTTATTGAACGCTACTGTGATGAAACGGAATACTTTATCCTTCCAATCGCTTTGGAAGTTGATTATAATATGTACCAGGAACTCATTTCTCTTATTATTACCAGAAAAAAATATTTAGAAGACTCCGGCTACCTCGACCGCCAAAAATAGAAACGGGCAGAAAAACACAAAAACTGCACGGAAAGAGTCAATAAACAAGTTTGACAAAAAAATACCAAAGACTCATACTGATACACGTAATGTCAAATACTTTATGAGGAATACAGTATGATTCTAGATAATTTTACCCTCAAGGGCAAGACTGCCGTTGTTACCGGCTGTAATACAGGACTCGGGCAGGGACTTGCCTGTGCGCTTGCAGAAGCCGGTGCTGACATATTTGGCGTTTACCGCAGTAATGCCGGAAATACTCCTTCTCTTGTTGAAGAAAAAGGGGTTAAGTTTTTCGGTTACAAGGCGGATCTATCTGATATTGCCTCTATCCCTCAAATTGTACATACCGCCTTAGATGTTTTTTCCCGTATAGATATTCTTGTTAATAATGCAGGGTCAATAATACGTGAAGATTCCCTTTCCTTTAGCGAAAAAGATTGGGATGATGTTATGAATCTTAATGCAAAATCGGTGTTCTTTTTATCGCAGTCCTGTGCTGTTGAATTTGCAAAGCAGGGCAGCGGAAAAATTATAAATATAGCATCAATGCTTTCTTTTCAGGGAGGGATTCGGGTTCCCTCTTATACAGCTTCAAAAAGTGCTGTACGCGGACTTACAATGTCTCTTTCTAATGAGTGGGCGCATTTGGGAATCAATGTTAATGCAATAGCACCGGGCTACATGGAAACAAGCAATACCGCCGCCTTACGTGGTGACAAAGAAAGAAATGAGGCAATACTTGAGCGCATTCCTGCAGGACGCTGGGGAAGACCGGAAGATTTAAGCGGTGCCGTTGTGTTTCTTGCTTCAAAAGCATCTGACTATGTGAACGGAATAACGCTGCCTGTTGACGGCGGCTGGCTGGGAAGGTAGAACGCAGTTTAGTATATGACAGTAATATAATTATAAGAAAATTATTTATGGAGGAAAAAATGAAAAAAACAGTAACCTTCGGAGAAATTATGCTCCGCTTAAAATCACCATTACACGAAAGATTATTTCAATCTCCGGTATTGGAAGCGACATTCGGCGGAGGGGAAGCAAATGTCGCTGTCTCCCTTTCTTTATTCGGGAAGGAGGCTTCTTTCGTAACTGCCCTGCCGGACTCTCCTGTAGGAGAAGCTGCAGAAAGAGAACTTAAAAAATACGGTGTTAATACTTCTCACATTGCAAAAACGAAGGGACGGCTGGGTATCTATTTCCTGGAAACAGGGTCATGCCAGAGACCCTCTCTTGTTGTCTATGATAGAGAAGAGAGCTGCATTGCAAAAGCGGAAGCCAAAGACTTTGACTGGTCTTCTATTTTTAAAGATGCACAATGGTTTCATATTACGGGCATCACACCTGCTTTATCTCAAACTTCATCAGACACATCTTTAGCTGCAGTGAAGGAAGCAAAAAAGGCCGGTGCTGTTGTTTCTATCGATTTAAATTATAGAAAAAAATTATGGAATTATGGTAAAACTGCTCCGGAAGTTATGAGAGAACTGGTAAAGTATGCAGATGTTATTATAGCCAATGAGGAAGATATACAAAAATGTCTTGGAATCAGTGCTCAAAGTGTTGATGTTACAAAGGGGCATTTAGACACAGATGACTATAAAAAACTGACAGAAACAGTGAAAAAAGAATTTCCAAACATCAGCAGGGTAGCGGTAACGTTAAGAGAAAGTATATCAGCTGATAAAAACAACTGGTCGGCTGTCCTTTCCGGTAAGAACGGATTTTATGTTTCAAAAAAATACAGTATGGAAGATATTGAAGACCGCGTTGGAGGAGGAGACTCTTTTTCCGCAGGATTAATATACGGGCTGCAGGAATACACCGATGACGAACAGCAGGCGCTTGAATATGCTGTTGCAGCATCGTGCTTAAAACACAGCATAAGCGGAGACTTTAATCTTACTAGAAAATCTGAAGTTCTTGCTCTTGCGCAAGGCGACGGATCAGGCCGCGTACAGCGGTAGTCTTGAATTTCATCTGCGCAGGGGCTGATTAAAAATGAAATCTTGCGCAGGTGTTGTAAGAACATACATAATGGGTAAGCGCTGGTTATTTAAAATCCGGCGTTGATTTTTGTTATAACAGACTGCAGAAAAGAAAATGTTTCTTCAAGTTTAGAAGGAATGGAATTTTCTAGAAGAACATCTATGAATGGTTTTTTTTCAATAAGTTTTTTGAAAAAGACTTCATAGTTGAGGTTTCCGGTTCCGGACGGAAGATCGCCTTTTTTTTTGCCGTCAATAAGAACAAAGTCTTTTGCATGTATGACGGCTATTTTATCGCCGAAGGCATCAAATGCTTTGTCAAAAAAAACTTCCTGACTTGATTCAAAGCCGGTTAGAGGAATTAAGTTAACAGGATCGAAGATAACTGAAAGATTAGGAGAGGGGATGCGTTCAATAAGGCGCTGCATTTTTTCTGCACTGTCTATGGTGTGCTGATGAGCAACCGGTTCGATGCCGACCCTTACGCCGTATTTTTCTGCAGTTTTAACCATGCGTTCAACTGAGCTGCACAGAAGATCAAATGTTGATTCGTTTTGTGTTGAGGGGTTATACGAACAGTCGGCATTGCACGAACCTGTTTCGGTACCTACTACAGCACAGCCGAAGTCGCGGCAGGCTGCAAGGTGTTCTTCGAATTTTCTAAGAGCCTTTTCCCTCAAATGAGAATCGGGGTGAACGGGGTTAATGTAGCAGCCGAGAACTGATATTGCAATATCATGCGCATCGAATGCTTTTTTTATACGGCGGGCATAACCAGGAGTAAGCATTCCGCTTTCACTCGGTGTACCGCTAAGGGCTTTTGCTAATGCCAGCTGAATTGAAGAGGGCTTATAATAAGATAACGAAAGGGCTAATTGTTCCGGAGGAAGTTTTCCAAAGTCATGTGCCCGTAAACCAAATTGAAGCATACATATAGTATACATTCGTTGGGACCTTATGTAAAGTATAAAGGAATTACTATGGATATGATAATGGACATACAAGAATTCGGTGCAGTCTCAAGTGATGTACTCTGCGGTGTAAATTCTACTGCGTATAATGACAATACCGCCGCATTTTCGTGTGCAGTTGATACCCTGCAAAAAGCAGGGGGTGGAATATTGAAAGTTGGTAGAGGAATTTGGCAGACCGGTCCAATTCAGTTATTTTCTAATATCACACTTGAACTTGAAGAAGGCTGTGTCTTATCGTTTATACCGGATCCTGAAAAATATAAACCCGTTCTTACAAGGTGGGAAGGGGTAGTCTGTTATGCTATGCAGAGCTGCATCTTTGCAGACGGAGAGACAAACATAACTATCAAGGGTCACGGTGTAATTGACGGTACCGGCGAGGTGTGGTGGAATTTACTAAAAGAGAAAAAAAAGCAAAGCGGTCCTGTTGATGAATATGAAAAACGCTTAGCATCGCTGAATCCCGGGTATGAAAAACATCCCGGAGGCGGGGGCGGCCGCAATACTCAATTTTTACGCCCCTCATTAGTACAGTTCCATTCATGTACTAATGTTACACTCGAAGGTGTAACACTCCAGAATTCTCCGTTCTGGACCCTGCATCCTGTTTTTTGTAAAAATCTTGCAGTCCGCAATGTTGCTATTACAAATCCAAGTACTGCCCCGAATACAGACGGAATGGACATTGATTCGTGCGAGGATGTTATTATAGATTCATGCCGCATAAGTGTAGGCGATGACGGTATAGCGGTTAAGTCCGGATCCGGTGATGACGGTATTAAAGTAAACCGAATGTCAAAGAATATTCTTATTAAGGGATGTTTAGTTACCAGCGGTCACGGCGGAGTAGTATTCGGAAGTGAAACAGCTGCAGGTATAAGTCATGTAAAAGTAGAAGACTGCAGGTTTGAAGGAACAGACCGGGG
>JAKJFV010000075.1 GCA_022704725.1 Spirochaetota bacterium | reverse complement strand
AAAACATACCAGCACTCTGTCTTGCCGTATGTGTCTTCCTTTTCCCTGGCATATTTATCATCAGGATGTACCTGTACAGATAGAGTATCATCGGCCTGAATGAGTTTTATAAGCAGCGGGTAATCAGGGCCTACTATGCGTGACAATTCTTTTCCGCCTATAAACTCGGTCGCATCATCTGCATGAGACTGTCCGGCAGCATGAGTGGAAACAATCCACCTCTCATAACCCCAGACTTTTTCAGATACAAACGGCGTTGTCTTAAACATGCTTATTTTTTCCCCCACAAAACTTCAGGGTAATAATTCTGCTCTATTTTTGCAGCAATCTCGCTTTTAACAATAGCTCTGTCTTCCGGATACGTCATTCCAAACCATTTCTCTGTAGAGCTGTAAAACTTCATTTTGCCCTGTCCCGATGTAATAATGCGGCTGGCGCCTTCCGGTAAATACACTTCAGCCTTTTCGCTTGTAACGCTTTCCTTCATAAAATCGTCAAAATATTCATGAAAACCGCTGAATGCTTTTTGAGTAAATCCGAAGAAGTTCATAGAAACCCATTCGTTTCCGGTCATTTCAATTTTTTTTCCGTCAAGCTCGCTTATAATCTTTGTACCTTCGTAGCCGATCTTTGTATTTTCACGGAGCGAAGCAAGGTAACCGTCTTTTACCGTACATACAGCACGCGAAACAGTACCGGACTTGCTCATAGTATTTCCCAAAACATAGCCTACCATAGCGTGTTCACTGCTGTGTTCATCACAAGCAAATAAATGACCTGCCATAGTTTTAAACGCATCCCGTCCGTAATAATCATCAGCATTAATTACTGCAAAGGGCTCTTTTACTTCTTTTTCTGCACACAACACCGCATGTATTGTGCCCCAGGGCTTTTTTCTTCCGGCCGATTGAACCAGCTGCTCTTTTGTAAGCAGAGAATCGAGCTGCTGGAATACATACTCTGCGTTGCAGTTTTTTGCTACACGGTCAAAGAGGCGTTCTTTAAAATCTGCTTCAATATCTTTTCTAATTATGTACACAACCTTGCCGAATCCGCTTTCTATTGCATCATAGGTTGCATAATCAAGTAATGTCTCATTGTGGAGCCCTACACCGTCAATCTGTTTAACGCCGCCGTAACGGCTCCCCATACCGGCTGCCAATACTACTAATGTTGGTTTCATATTTCTTCCTTTCTATGTTTTTTTCCCGGCTTCTGCCGGTTATTGTTTCTTTTTTGATGATAGTTTTATACTTCATGTTTGTCAATCACAGGTATTGTTGCGCAAATTTTGAAATTATCCTTCACAAATTGATTTTTTACTCCTATACTAACACCTATGAAAATTATTGTACTTGACGGATACGCAATGAACCCGGGAGACCTGTCCTGGAATTGGCTGGAAAAATATGGAACATTCACTGTTTTTGACAGAACAGAGACCCGCCAGGCAGTGGAACGGATCGGTAATGCCGATGCAGTGCTTGTTAACAAGGTTCCCATCACAGAAGATGTTATGCACTCCTGTCCCGACCTGCGCTACGTGGGTGTCAATGCAACAGGCTATAATGTTGTTGATATTGCCTGTGCCCATAAAAGAGGAATTACGGTAACCAATGTTCCAGGCTATAGTACATCCGCTGTTGCACAGCAGGTATTTGCCTTTATACTTTCATTCTCTAACAGGATAAAAGAACACAGCGACAGCGTTTTTGCCGGAGACTGGCTTACATGCCCCGACTTTACCTACTGGAAAACCCCCTTATGTGAACTTGAAGGTAAAACATTAGGAATTTTCGGCTTTGGTGCAATTGGTAAAAAAACAGCTGTAATAGCACAGGCGTTTGGGATGAGAGTACTATGCCATACCCGCCGTAAAGAAGCTGCACAGGAAGTTCCGGGAGTCTTATACTGTACAAAAGAAGAACTTTTTGCTCAAAGCGATTTTATCAGTCTGCACTGTCCCCTTACGGATGAGACAAAGCATCTTATAAATAATAAAATTATAGCACTCATGAAAAAAACTTCAGTGCTTATAAATACAGCCCGGGGAGCCTTAATTGATGAAGAAGCGCTTCAAAAAGCGCTGGTAAAGGGACAAATTGCAGGTTTTGCAGCCGACGTAATTTCGGAAGAACCCATGACACAGAATAATCCCCTTTTACGTGCTCCTAACACCCTGCTTACACCTCATATTGCGTGGGCTTCGCTGGAAACAAGAAAAAGACTGATGAATATAGTAGAAAATAATCTGAAACTCTTCTTAAGCGGGAACCCGCAAAACGTGGTATAATAGACCAAATTGTGTATAGCAGAATTTTTAAGAGATGCAGGAGTTATTTATGGCAGATAAAACAAACAAATTGGTGTCCCTTTTTATGCCTACAAAGGAAATCTTTGATAAGCAAAGTTTACGGGTCAAAACCCAAATTCCATTCATAATTACCGTAAACATGCTTCTTATACTTGCAACAACACTGCTCATTTTTGTTGAAATTTTCAAAAAAGACTACGCAACACTTGTTTTTGTATTATTTATGCTTGGACTGTATATTACAGCCTCTTTGCTGTTTAAGTACAAAAGCCCGCTTGCAGGAGCAATACTGGATACCGCCGGTTTTATAATTGTCTGTTCAGGTCTGGCCTTTTTTGTAGGGGATCTTTCAAATCCTCTTCATTTATACCAGGGAGCATTCTGGATCGCTGGAATGTCTACTGCCAACCAGTCTGTCGCCCTGAGCAGACGTCAGCTGGTATTCTTTTTCATTGCATCTATGCTTATATTCGGGGTAAGCTGCCTGATCTTTGTACCGGATTACCTTCTCATAAACCGAGTCGACACCATAACTGCCGTTGCATCAGGATTTTTAGTGCTTGTTATTGCCAATGTAACAATTCTTTCGCTTAATAAAATGGATCATACACTTATTAAAACTTCGGAAGTCGCTGCAAAAAAATCGGAAGAAACACTGCTTATTCTTTCTGGTATTCTCGACCATGCAAAAAAAGGTTTCGATATTGGAAACAACTTAGAAAATCACACCGGTAAGGCGAGAAGCGATGTTTCCAAAATCGGCGAATTATACATGTATTTGACCACAGAATCTGCAAATCTTACGGCAGAGACAGATACAATAAAAGATTCAAGCACACAGGTTTTAAATCAAGTAAACAACATGAAGAACAGCGTTCAAAGTCAAAACGCTGCAATTACCCAGACATCCGCCGCTATTACAGAAATTTCTGCGAATCTTACCAATATCAGCGAGATAGCACAAAGACGCAAAGATTCAATGAACGCGATTGTAGAAACACTGAACGCTCAGACAAACCTCATTAAAAAGCTTGTCGATGAAATGTCAAATGTACAAAAGTATTCTGACGGCATTAACGGGTTCGTAACGACAGTAGACAATATTGCAAGCCAGACGAGCCTTTTAGCAATGAATGCATCCATAGAAGCTGCACATGCTGGCTCTTTTGGAAAGGGATTTGGAGTTATTGCCCAGGAAATTAGAAAGCTCTCGGAAGAAACAGCAAAAAATGCCGGTCAAATATCAGAAGTATTAAAAAACAACAGTCAAATTGTAAGTTCCGCATCTTCTTCTGCTTCAGAGTTTAAAACCTATGTAGAGCGCAGTACAGAAGAATTAAAGAGCACGATATTGGCCATAGAAGAAATACTTTCCGGCGTTACCGAGATGGATCTTGGAACACGGGAAGTTATGAAAGCTATACAGGATATTGTTGATGAATCCAGAACAACCGGGGACCTTGTAGAAGATACAGTTTCAGAAATTACCGAACAGAGTAATGCCATAAAACATGTTTCTGAATTTGCGGCCACCCTTGAAACCCGGGTACAGTCTCTCGATGAATTATTGACAAATATTAAAACCGCTCTTGCAAATGTTCAGCAGGAAGCAAAAAAAAGCGCCGAAGTTACTAAAATTATTTCATCATCGCTTAATTCATCAAACCAGCATAACACTGCAGAAACCTGATTTTCATATAAATAAATTATCGGCTGCCCGGGCGGGCAGCCTTAATTTTATAACAATGTTTCCAACGCCAGTTTCATCATTTGTGAAAAGGTATTTTGTCTTTCTTCTGCACTTGTACTTTCCCCGCTTGCAATATGATCTGAGACAGTAAGTATAGAAAGCGCTTTTCTTCCGTATTTTGCCGCAAGCGTATAAAGCTCTGCTGTTTCCATTTCCATGGCAAGCACACCGTACTGAGCCCACAACTTCCATGTGTCGTTCTCATCATAAAATAAGTCGGTTGAGGCAACTGAACCGCAGAGAACCGGTATAGAAAGGCTTTTAGATGTCTCATACGCCTTGTTCAGCAATGAAAAATCTGCAGAGGGCGCATAATGCAGGTGACCGAAGCGCTGAACAAGGTTTGCAGAATCCGTACAGGCGCTGAGAGCCAGAATTACATCTCTAACCTTAGTGGAGGTATGAACAGCTCCGCAGGTTCCGACGCGTACAGCAGTTTGAACACCGTAGGAAGAAAATAACTCGTTTGCATAAATTGATATTGACGGCTGCCCCATACCTGTTCCCTGTACAGAGATTTTTTTTCCCTTGTAGGTTCCGGTAAAGCCGAACATATTTCGAACCTTTGTATAACAAAAGACATCTTCCAAAAAGTTTTCTGCAATAAACTTAGCCCTTAGGGGATCCCCGGGTAAAAGGACGGTATCGGCTATGTCTCCAGCCTTTGCTTCTATATGAATACTCATAAAACCTCCAAAAATCTATGATGCATAAGTATCAGTATAAGGGTAAATCATTTTTTTGAAAATAAAAACTATGCAGTTTCATCATATTGAAGTATAATTAATTCATGATAGAACTAATTTTACAAAACCTCAGCTGGTTTTGGCTCATTATTGCGGTCGTATTGACCCTGATAGAAGTTGTGACGCTGGGTTTGACAACCATCTGGTTTGCCCTCGGCGCCTTAGTCATGATTTTCCTGTCCTTTACTCCAATACCCTTTGCTGTGCAGGTTCTTATCTGGCTTCTAATTTCCTCTGCGCTCCTTTATTTTACGCGCCCCTATGCAGTAAAAAAATTAAAAGTCGGTAAGGAAAAAACCAATGCAGAAAGCCTCATTGGTAAAAAAGCCCTTGTGGTTAAAACAATTACCAAATTTGAAAAAGGCGAAATAAAGCTGAACGGCCTTATTTGGGGGGCGAAACCCGATCAGGATGAAGAACTTGAAAAAGACAGCGAATGTGAAGTGATCCGAATCGAGGGTGCTACTGCCGTCGTAAAAAAAGTTTGAAGAAAGGTATGAAAGCTGTCTTTCAAAGATTTTTAGTTTACAAATCATAAAAAAAGGAGATATTTATGTTGTACATTGTAATTGCAGTAATTGCATTTCTATTAATTCTTGTTGTCACAAACATTAGAATTGTTCCCCAGTCTGAGGCTTTTATAATTGAAAGACTCGGAGGATACATGACAACCTGGCAGGTTGGACTTCGTGTAAAACTTCCCCTTGTTGACAGGGTTGCAAACCGTGTTTCACTAAAAGAAAGGGTCTTGGATTTTAAACCGCAGCCGGTTATAACAAAAGACAACATTACCATGATGATAGATACAGTAATCTATTTTCAAATTACCGATCCTAAGCTTTACACCTATGGAGTAGAAAATCCTATTAATGCAATAGAAAACCTTTCCGCTACTACCCTTCGTAATATTATAGGAGAGCTGGAATTGGACGGAACCCTTACAAGCCGCGATATTATTAACTCAAGAATGAGAAGCATCCTTGATGAAGCAACCGATCCTTGGGGAATTAAGGTAAACCGTGTTGAGGTTAAAAATATTATTCCTCCAAGTTCAATACAGGAAGCAATGGAAAAACAAATGCGTGCTGAACGTGAACGCCGTGAATCAATTCTTATTGCAGAAGGACAAAAACAGTCGTCAATTCTTGTTGCAGAAGGTAAAAAACAGGCATTGATTCTCGATGCTGAGGCAAAAAAAGAAGCCGCAATCAGGGAAGCAGAAGGTGAAGCACAGGCAATAATGGCAGTTCAAAAAGCAACAGCAGAGGGACTTACCATGATTAAAAATGTCGGTGTCGATCAAGCCGTTATTCGTCTTCGCAGTCTGTCTACTTTTGAAAAGGTTGCAAACGGTCAGGCAACCAAGATTATTATTCCGTCAGACCTTCAGAACATGGCAGGATTAGTAACAAGCATTACAGAAATTGCTAAGAAATAAGAGCTGCTCATAAAACTGCAGTCAACAGTAAGAATAAAGCCTTCATAATCCTTTTTAGA
The DNA here is from genome assembly GCA_022704725.1 of Spirochaetota bacterium. Classification (GTDB taxonomy): domain Bacteria; phylum Spirochaetota; class Spirochaetia; order Treponematales; family Treponemataceae; genus JAAZLA01. The sequence goes on along the minus strand of JAKJFV010000075.1, from coordinate 1,093 downwards.
ATTTGGAGGCTTTTTTACTTACAAAAGAATAATTCCTGCAGCTGCACCTGCAGCGACTAAGATAACCGGATGAAGTTTTGTTTTAAAAAAAACAACCAGCATTACAACATACATACCCATACTTACCGGACTAAAAAGATCAAGTATTTTGCCTGTTTCCGAGTAAAGACTAATATCTAAAAGTGCTGTCTTAAAAACCTGCCATGCAGCAACAGAAACAAGTCCGGTAACTGCCGGCCGCAGTCCGTTAAATGCAGCCTTCACAAGGGCTTTTTCCTGAACCCTGGAAAAAAAGGAGGCAATAATCATTATAATAATTAACGAAGGAAGAACCGTTCCAAGGGTTGTTATGCAGCCGCCCCAAAACCCGTAAAAATGACAGCCGATGTATGTTGCCATATTTATACCGATTGGACCGGGGGTACTTTCAGAAATTGCTACCATATTATAAAAACGTTCAGGAGTAATTAAATTCTTTTCAAAAAAAACCTGCTGCATGAGGGTAATTGCAACCTGGCCGCCGCCAATGGTAAAAAGACCTACATAAAAAAAGGTGCCGAATAATTCTAAAAGACTCATGTATCCCCCTTTTGCCGAAGATCCGCCGGTTCACCGGGCTCTTGAGTTTGATTTTTTGTTTTACCGGATTTTTTGAGCAGGGGTAACTGCATAAGAGCAAAGGAGACTAATCCGCACAGGGCGCTGCCGAGTATTATAAAGGCCGAATCTACATTGAATACGGTAACTAGAATAAAGGACGATAAAACAAGAATAATTCCGAAGATGTTTTTCGGCGTCTTTACAGAATTTTTAATGAAGGTCCATACAATTTTAGTGAGCATGGCTGCAACTGTAATATTAATTCCCGTTAAAGCCTTTTGAATCCAGCCTATATGGGCTACGGAATCGAGTGAAAAAGCAATTATACTTATAATTACAAGAGAAGGAAGCACAACTCCGAAGGTTGTAACAATGCCGCCCAAAATTCCGAGCCGCTTATACCCGAGAAAGGTCGCTACATTCACTGCAATAATCCCGGGAGTTACCTGAGACACGGCATAGTAGTCCATTAAATCCAAATGAGTGGTCCACT
>JAKJFV010000074.1 GCA_022704725.1 Spirochaetota bacterium | reverse complement strand
AATGCCGATTACTATCAATTTAAACTGTTCGATTCAAAGGACAGCGGGACAATTCTCTTCGAAAACACATATCTGACAGACACCTCTATACAGGTACCAATGGGGCTGCAGGAAGAAGGCGCTTATACGTGGTCAGTACAGGCCTTTGCAGAAGAAAGCCTTAGCTCCACAAGGCGTACAGGCTTAATAACACAAGATACATTTACGCTCAGGGTTCTAAAACCAATTGAGTTAAAAAGCCCCTCTAACGGCGCCCGGCTTGACGGTTTAAAATCGCTTCGTACACCGGTCACCTTCAATTGGTCTTCCGAGGACGAGGTATTATCATCCCGTGTAATTGTAAGCAGGACACGGAATCCTCTCACTGCTTCAGGCTCCGCTGTTCTTTATGATTCAAAGGACAACAAAACTTCTTTTACTCTTACACGCCTTAAAGAAGGCACTTATTATTGGATCGTGCAGGGTCTTTCCTACGATTCATTAAATATAACAGCAGAAAACACTTATTCCTTTACCGTATTACCTGTTCCGCTATTAAGCGCGCCCAAGGTCATAGAACCATTACCCTCTGCGGTTTTCGGGCCTGCAGAGATACGAAAAAACCCCGCAATAAATATTTCATGGTCAAAAACAGCGAATGCAACCGGTTATTATTTTATCTTGCTGAAAGACGGGCAAATAATTTCACAAACTGATATAATTACCGCAACATCGTTTATTATTGATGATATTTCTCTATTGGAAAACGGTACATACACGTGGGAAGTTGAGGCTGTAGCACAGGCTTCCGACGGTTTTTTTGAGCAAAGAGGAAGAAAACTGTCTTCTTCATTTACCATTACTATTCCGAAAATTGGAGCGCCAATAATTAAGGATCCAGGGACAATGTATGGCAGATAACAAGCGCTGTATCCTAATACTGATTATTCTCTTTTTATTTGTATCCCTTTCAGCACAGGATACAGCGGATGCAAATATACAAACAGATGATGAGGAAGCCCAGAACTACTATTTGAAAAAAACAGAAGACGGTGAAGAAATCTTTATTCAAAAATTGGAATGGCAATACCTTGAATACGTTTTGCGCTATGAAGTTGAGTTGGAAATTAAAAAGGGTGATTCATTTGAGCCTCTCGTACTTTTAGCAACAGAAGAAAACTTTATTGAAGTTACCTTAACGAATGGAGAATACCGCTACCGCGTGCATGTATACAACCTGCTCGACCGGCTTGACTCAACGTCAGACTGGATTAGTATTGTTATTCTTAAAGCAGAAATTCCCCAAATTCAGTCATTCTCCCCTAGAAATTTTTATTTGGATGATACAGAGGACATTACTGTTTCAATAAACGGTATTAATCTTAAGACTGATGCACTTTATTATTTTTTACCGGAAGATAGTTCTCTCTTAGGAAGAATTAACGGTCAGGTAATTGAAGTAAACAGCGATTTTTCACGACTGAAAATTTCAGTAAATTCCGATTCTTTTAATGAAGGACGCTATACTCTTCACGTTAAAAATCCGGGCGGCTTGGAATCACACATTCCCGGACTACAGGTACAGTACCAGGATCCAACTGATATTTACCTCAGCGCAGGATGGGCCCCGGGATTATTTATATCTGAATTATTTCAGAACATATCTGGTAATACCGGTCACCTATTATCGTGTAACGGCAGAATAAGCCCTGTCTTCATTAAAAAATCATTCGGTTATTTTGGAGCAGAGGTATATGGAAACTTTCTCCACTTTGCCCATGAACAGGAAAAATACAGCATAGCAGGCTTTTTCTCAAATGCAGTGATCAGTGCGCTGTATCAGTTTCCAATTATTAAGAAAAAGTTTTTTATTGCAGGAAAAATCGGAGCTGGTGTAACATTTGTTCATAATGTACAATACATTTATCCGAACAACGCAGCCTCCCCGTATATATCCACTATGTACATCAATGCATCAACAGGTATATATGCACAATATATGATAACAAAAAATCTTTTTGCAGCACTCGGAGCAGACTACCTTCTGGTATTTGGCAGCGAAAATCAAGTTGGAAATCCTATACCAAGCCTAGTATACCCGTATATTAATATCGGCTGGAAATTTTAATGCACTGTTTTTAAATACCATGCAGTCACCGCTTTTTTAACAGAATCAAAGGCAATTGGAAGTTTTGCGATGCATTCTGCAGAATCAATTTTTACAATTTCAAAATCCTCCACCTCTTCTGCGTCCAAAGGAGATATTGACGAAATGGAGTCGAGCCGAAGCTCTGAAGAAAAGAAAAAATCACAGGTACTGTAGATTATATTTTTGAATTCATAGCTGTTGGGAAATGATGCAACATAGGTAACAGGACTTATTTGTATGCCGGTTTCTTCAAAACACTCCCGTATGCAGGCTTCCTCTGCCGTTTCTCCGGCATCTATAAAACCGCCGGGTAATGCAAGCATACCTTTAGCAGGTTCTCTGCCGCGTTTAACAAAGAGAACAGAATTACCGCTGTAAAGAATAACACCTGCAGATGAGGCCACATTAAAAAACATATCAAAACCGCAATTAGAACAAACCCAGTGTTTACCACCGCAAAAAGAAACTGTATTTTTTCCGCAGGACGGACAGTACGAAAACAAATGATTCATGCGCCCAATTATAGTAAATATACGCATAAAAAAAAAGCTGTACCGGCAGCAATGGCCGATACAGCAGATAAAGCACAGAAAGTTCTGAGGAGTTAACCTTCTATACGTTTTTCAAAAAGAATACAGGTGCCTGCAAATAATCCACAAGCAAGTAAGGCAATTATTGCAGCAGGCGGCCACATTGAAGAAACAGCATCCACTTCGTATCCGTTAAAGATAAGAGCCATGAGTCTTACGGTTAAGTCAAACATAATATACACAAGGATGATTGAAAGAACCCGTGGAAACTGTTTATGCCTGAAAATCGAGGCAAAGAGGGTAAGAGAAAAACTGAATACCATCATTATAAAGACAGCGCCAATTAATGCCATTGGAATAATTTGTATTGTTTCAACAATGTGTTTTACAAATACAATTGAATATATTTCTCCCAGCCGGCCAAAAAAACCGACAGCCGCAGATGTATACACCTGATTCTCAAAAGAAACCATACCCCCGCTTTCCGACGCAAAAAGAATTGAGAGCCAGAAAAGCATAACGACAGCATAGGCAATAAGCTCGCCCATGATTACCAATAATCTGCCCCCAATTAATTTCCAGCTTTTTTTTGGTACAGTCAGCATCAGGTATTTGGTGTCTTTAAATACCATATTTTTAATAGTAGTAATAACTGATGTTAACGTGTATACAGGAACACCGAAGTATACTGCAGCAAAAGCTATACTCAACCAATATTGAAATAAAGAACTATTACTTGAAAAAAGCCTGCTCCCCTGACCGCTTAACACAACACTCAGGCTCACCAGACTTATAATACCGCAAAGCATTAGAGCGGTTTTGTATCGTGCCTTCCACTGCTGACGAATTACTGCTTTCATACTAATCCCCCTATATTTTGTCTGCAAACATTTTAATATACAGCTGATCTATAGACATAGCATGTTCGCTTCTAAGATCCTCAGCACTGCCTTGAAGAATAATTTCCCCTTCATTTATCATACAAACATCATCAAAAATAGTTTCTACATCATGCACAAGATGAGTGCTTATTATGATTGAAGAATCTTCTGAATATGTTTTAATGATTGTAGATACTATTCTCTCTCTTGCAACAGGATCTACTCCGCCTAATGGTTCATCAAGTAAAAAAAGCCGTGCTTTTCTGGAAAAAACAAGCGACAAATTCAGCTTCTCTATCATTCCCTTTGACATGGACCGGACTTTCTGAGTTCTGTTAAGCTTCATAAAATCCAGCAGCTCATAGCATTTTACCTTGTCAAAATCTGCAAAAAAATCTTTGTAAAAATCAATTGCGTCTTCTGCCTTCATCCATGAAAAAAGAGGATTAACATCGGGCAGGAATGACACCATAGCCTTTGTTTCCACACCAACATGTTTGCCGTCAATAATTACTTCACCAGAAGCCGGGTGCTGTACACCGGAGAGAACTTTGAGCAGGGTTGTCTTTCCGCTTCCATTTGGTCCCATAAGCCCTAGAATACGTCCCTTCTCCAAAGAAAAAGTAACATTATTTAAGGCAGTCTTAAGTCCATAATTTTTTGTAACATTAGTAATATCTAAAAGTGCACTCATTATTTTCCACCCTCTGTGTTTATGGCGCTAGCCAAAAGCTTAAGAATTTCCTCATCTGAGAATCCTGTTTCCCTCATGTCTCTAATAAACCGTGTTACCATACTTGCAGAAAATTCTGAACGAATTGCTTCCATCATGTTTTCATCTCCTGATATAAAGGTTCCCATACCCCGTTTGGTTTCTGTTATTTTATCACGCTCTAATTCCTGATACGCTCTCGAAATAGTGTTAGGGTTTACTTTCACTTCTTCAGCAAGCTCGCGAACTGAAGGAATCTTGTCGCCCGGCTTCAATAAACCCTGAATGATACGCTTCTTGATTAAGACAACTATCTGCAGATATATCGGCACATTATCTTCAAATTCCATATCGTAACCTCCTTTTCTCTGTTCTAGTGTACTATATGTATAATACACTAGAACACTTTTGTCAAGTGATTTTAGAGTTTTTTAAGCATAATACAGGAATCAGCCGAAATTTCTACCGGTCCATTAAACTGCTGCACTCTTCCATCAAAGAGATTCATATATGATCCGTAGATTCCGGGAAACGAACCGTAGGATTCTCGCGAAGGATAAAGAGTAATACTGGAATGACTGATATTTAGACAAAAAATTATTTCCTCACCGGGACTGCAGCGCTTGAAAATGAGCTGGTCATTGCGTACACAAAGATTTTCATAGTCTCCTTCATAAAGGGCTTTCTCTGCTTTATACAGAAACGCAAGCTGCGAAATCCACTGAGCCAGATTATTCCACACAGGCTCATTCAAAGCAGGACGCAAGGCTCCGTCACCATCCTGCTTTTTCCCCTCAATTCCCCATTCACTGCCGTAATATAGGCAGGGGAGACCGGGAGAAGCAAACAATAATGCATATACAAGATACAGATTGTTTTTATCCTTCAATATCGAGGCAAGCCTTTCAACATCGTGATTATCAGCAAAAGAAATAAGCTTTTTTCCTGAATATAGACCGCTTCCGTCTGAAACAGGGCCAAACTGCCGGTTTAACGAGTATGAAACTTCAAAAAGATTTTTATCATTAAAACTAGAATACAAACCCTTATAAAGTTCGTAGTTTGTACATGATGATAAACCGGCGTTACTAAGCAGACGGTTATAGTCGCCATGAATTATTTCACCGGCAAGAATAAATGAATCTTCCTTTTTACCATGCTGATAACAAACTGCACGGCAGTGATCGGAAAGTTTTTGTAAAAAGCTGTTAGGAAGACTATATGCAACATCGAGACGCAGACCGTCAATATTAAACAGTTTAATCCATTTCTCCACGGCCCCGAACAGATGCTTAAGAACTTCAGGATTATCAAGATTAAGTTTTACCAAATCATTACAGCCCTCCCACCCCTCATACCAAAAACCGTCATTTCTGTCTGAATTTCTTGACCAGTCAATATAAAACCAGTCACAGTATGCCGAATCCCTCCCCCTGCTCAGAACATCACGAAAAGCCCAGAATCCCCGGCCGACATGATTAAAAACGCCGTCAAGTACGACCTTAATATTATGCCCGTGTAAAAGAGCGCACAGGGACGCAAAATCCTCATTGGAGCCAAGCCGGCTGTCAATGGTGTAGTAATCCCTTGTATCATAGCCGTGCCGGTCGGATTGGAAAACGGGAGTAAAATAAACCGCGGTAATGCCGAGACGGCTCAAATGATCTATCCAGCCGGAAAGTCTGCCGATTCTGTTCACGGGCTTCGCATCTCCGTTCCAGACCGACCAATCCCAGCTGTTTTCTTCAGGCGCCCCTGTTACCCCCAGTGAATAAAACTCATACCACACTGCATTAGTAAACCACATAAAAACTCCTTTTATTGTATTTCATTTTGATTAATTAATAGAACGAACGTTCGTTCTATTAATTAATCAAATAAAAAAGGCCTTTTTCTATTAAGTATGCCTTTTTATTAGGAAAAAATTCCGTGCATAAACTGCTTTACAATTATGCCTGCATCATTCGCGCTCAATGTTGCTTTATTAAGAATCCAGAGCCCAATCCATGAATTAATCACTGCCAGAAAAGATACGGCTAAGTACTTTTCTTTCATATACAAATTTCCATGAGCATCAGCCATATGAACAAAGAGATTCTCCAAAAAGAAATACTGTTTATCATAATAAGCCGCTGCAATGGAAGCTGCCTCAGAAGAAATAGGTGCATAGGTATGAGACAGCAGCAGCGAATAAAATGTCTTATATTCTTCGGCGAAAGAAAAATAAATCATAACGATCTCTTTTAATACGGGGAAAACATCCTTGTCATATTCGCTTGTGTTCGGTGCATATAAAGTCTTCTCATCAAGCCTGTCAAAAAGGATTGATATATGATAAATCCATATTTCCCTGTAAATTCTCTCTTTACTGCCATAATAATTATACAAGGACGATAACGGCATTACCAGTTCTTTGCATATATCCCTAACGCTGACACCGTCAAACCCTTTTGAAGCAAACATTTTAACAGAGGTATCGAGGATTTGTTTTTGCTTTTCTTCAAATTTTTCAGGGTCTCTAATTCTTGCCATAAGTATTTATAGAACGAACGTTCGTTCTATGTCAATCCCTCATGTTCCTCCCTTTTAGTACTTCATGGTAATATTATTTAACAAAAGACCAAATTTCTGCATATTTATTCATCCTGGATATACTATCTATTGAATAATTGATTTTTTTGACTATAATGTGGTTAAGTGAGTTCTAATTTCACCGTAAAAGGAGTTATGGTATGCAGGAAATTTTACAATTATTACAGGACAATGCGCGCATGTCGATTGATGATATTGCGGCAATGACAAAAAAGTCTGCTGACCAGGTTAAGCAGATTATTCAGAAACTTGAAGATGATGGAATAATTGTAAAGTATGCGGCCATCGTTAACCCCGATAAGGTGCTGGCAACGAGGGACAGAGTTCGCGCTGTTATTGAAATTCAGGTAACGCCCGAACGGGAGCACGGTTTTGATGCAATAGCAGAGCGCATATATAGATTCCCGGAAGTTAAATCTCTCAACCTTATGTCCGGAGGATACGATCTCCAGGTTATTATTGAAGGGGATTCTTTGCAGGATGTTGCCTTTTTTGTCGCAAGGAAGCTTTCAACCATCAATGGTGTAAAAAGTACGAAAACCCATTTTGTTCTTAAAACATATAAAGAAAACGATGT
>JAKJFV010000073.1 GCA_022704725.1 Spirochaetota bacterium | reverse complement strand
TATCAAGGTGCAGGCTCAAGTCATATCAATCCTGTAAAGCTTTCACAGCCGATTGATTATTTTGAGGATTGCGATTATGCGCAGGGATATTTAAAAGACGGAAGCACAACTGATGCATTGCTCGATGAGGTAATTAAAGTATCATCTAAGAATGACAAGGTAATTATTTTTGCAGGCTTACCGGCACCTTATGAATCGGAAGGGTTTGACCGCGGCACTATGAGTATGAGCGAAGGACATGTAAAGGTAATTGAAGCTGCCGTAAAGGCAAATAACAATGTGATTGTTGTTTTGTTCTGCGGCTGTGTTGTGGAATGCCCATGGGCAGATTCTGTAAAAGCAATTCTGTATATGGGCTTACCGGGTGAGGGCGGGGGTGAAGCTGCGTATAATCTGCTTACAGGTATTGCAAATCCTTCCGGCAAGCTTACAGAAACATGGCCGGTAAAATATGAAGATGTTCCTTCCTCAGAAATCTACGGCAAAGGGAAAGATGCTCTTTATGAAGAAGGGATTTACGCCGGCTATAGATATTATGATAAAGCATATATTCCTGTCCGCTGGCCTTTTGGTTTTGGTTTAAGCTACACAAAATTTGAATACTCAAATCTGAAAATTGACCGAAGAAAAGTTTCTGTTGATATTACAAATAACGGAGAGCGTTTTGGGGAAGAAGCAGTTCTTCTATTCATAGGAAAACAGCAGGAAGGCATACACAGACCGGTCTGTGAACTTAAGCGTTTTTGTAAACTTGCATTGAATTCAGGTGAAACAAAAACAGCTTCTTTTGAACTTGATGACAGATGCTTTGCGCTCTGGAATAAAGGCTGGGTGATTGAGCAAGGCTATTATACAATTTCTACCGGTAACCTTTGTGCAGAACTTTTTGTTAAAGGCGAAACATTAAACCAGCTGCAGAATGACTGGTACAAATCGTGTGAAGGGAAACCGGATTATGAATCTTTTATAAAAGCACTGGGGCGCCCTTATGCAGAACCCGTTTTGAAAAAAGGTTTTTTCACCATGGATAACAGCGTTGAAGAAATGAAAGACTATTCTTTAATCATGAAGATTATGTATAAATCAATTGAAAAAACAATTGCAAAAGGCTGCGGCGGAAAGGCTGATTATTCAAATCCTGAGTTCAAGATGCTGATGAATTCCAGCGCCGGCGGACCGCTACGCTGCTTGCAGATATCAGGCGGAATAAAGGGAAAACTTTTTGAAGGACTCCTCGATATGGCAAACGGTCATTTTTTTCGGGGCCTTTTAAAACTGGCAGGAAATAATCTATGAATGTAATGGTAAGCTTAATCAACAAAAAAAAGATCAGAACCGAAGCTGAATTAAAGAAAGTATACCATAAACTTATTTTACAAAAACACCCCGATGTCAATTCATCAAAGACTTCGCAAGAGGAGTTTATTACTTTACAGAACTGGTACTTTGAAGCAAAACAGGTATTAAGTTTACAAAGTACTGAAAAAATTTATGAACCAAAAATGGAAACAATTCTTGATACATTTTATGAATTAGTATCTTTGAATTATCCTTTCGGCAGCATAAATCATCAAAATTTTACACAAAGAGTCGCGGTTATTAATGACTATTATTCCCGTAGTTCTCAAAGTGATTATAATGAAGTGGAAAAGGAATTTTCAAAGCTCATAAAAAGTGATGTTTTTTATGTATCGGCCCACAGCATTATAAGGAATTATTTATATCTTCTGCAGTCATACTACTATAATGAATTTAAGCATGTTAAGGGTACTATAGAAAAAGAAAGGAAGATAATTGATGCCTTACTGGACAAAAAGGAATTGAGCGCGGTTAAGAATTTCTTATTCTGGCTGTATAAAAGTACAATGGAAATAAAAGGGCAATAATATGAAAAAATATACATCAATACTTTTTGATCTGGATGGAACATTAACCGCCTCCGGCCTTGGAATAACCAAAGGCGTTCAATAAATGTTTAATTGATACTGAGTAAATTGTATTAAAGGAGAAAATTAAATGAAAGAATCTGCGGCATCTTGCGGAAATATTAACTCGCCGTATTATATTACCTGTAAAAAATGCGGGAATAATCCCGGAAATGATTTTATAAAACGGAATATTTCTTTACTGAAGAGATGAGAAATATCGGGGTATTATATGAAAAACAATATCGAAGTAAAAGAGTTTTCAAAGCGCGATGAATACCGGGACTGGCTTAAAGAGCATCATACGCAGGAAAATGGAATATGGATTTTATTTACAAAAGGAAGTAAAGCATTTACTGCTAATGATGCTCTGGAAGAATCAATCTGCTTCGGCTGGATTGACGGGGTGATGAAATCAATCGATGATACGATGTATAGAAAATATTTCTCAAGAAGAAAAGATGTAAAAAAATGGTCAGAAAAGAATAAAGCTTTATACAAAAAGCTGATAGAAAATAATTTAATGACAGAATCAGGCAGGGACGTGTATAAGCCTGATGAAAATGTAAAACCGCTTATGAGTATGGAAGAGAAGATACAGTATTTAATAGCTGTTTTAAGTGATGAACAGGATGTTCTGGATTTATTTACTATGAAGCCGTTTTCAAGACAAAAACAGTTTGCTGGTTTCTATTCCGATGCAAAGACTGATGAAACAAAAAGCAAACGTAAAAGTAAAATAGTAGAAGCATTGAAAACAAATTATTCAGGTATGTTATACTAGTGTTATTGAAAACAGGAGAAGTTACCATGGAGATTACTAAAATGCATAACAATGTCTATTGGATTGGCGGATCATCGTGCTCCGGGAAATCTTCCTGTGCAAAAAACTTATCTGAGAAATACGGCATCTTTCTATACAATACTGATGAGCATGCTTTTGGAAAGTATATGTTCGGTTTAGAGGATATAAGCAAATATCCTGCAATTGAAAAATACAAAAATAAAATTTGCGCCGGTGTTGAAAACTTTATTCAAAGGGATACCGATATTTCGTATAAGGCTTTTATTGATTATTGTCATGAAGTATTTCCTTTCTTAGTAAAAGATATTGACGAATTATCAAAAAAGCAGTCTGTCATTGTAGAGGGCGCTCACATTTTACCGGAACTGATATCAGCTTTGAATCAAAAAAGTAATTGTATATTTTTAATTAGTTCAGAGGAACAGCAGCGGGACATATGGCTCAAAGAAATGCATAGAGAAATAAGCGGCGGCAATGAACATGAAATAAGAGACTATGAACAGACAGATAATAAGAAACTATTTGAGAAAGCTAGAATTGGTCTTCATCAAAAAATTGCAGAGCATATACAAAGAAAAGCAGTAAAAAACAGCATGAAAACAATTATGGTAAATAAAGGAAACTCTTTTGAGAAAATTCTGGAGATTGTAGAATCCCAAGTCTTTGGAAGTTTCTCCGTCTCACAAAAGGAGTGAAATACTCTCCATAGACCCCGACGGAATTACTATAACAGTTCCGCCTTTTAGACTTGCACTGATATTGCTTCCTTTGTATTCCCGTTTAATTACTTTCAGTTTCCTGTATTCTTCCGGCAGTGTAATTTCGATTTTCTCTGGCGGATTGTCAAATACATGTACGGTAAGATAGGCTCCTTCTTTTCCTGTCCGGAAGACGCCCTGGTACCCTTCCAGTTTTCTGGCCGATGGTCCGCGCTTTTCATACAGGTAGGAGTATCCGTCTTTAATGATCGGTGCAATTTCTTTATAAAATGAAATTCCTTCGTCGATTTTCTTCCACTGAAGAGTTGTCAGTTTTGTGACATCGCCTGAAAAGCATAATCTTCCAAGAAAGCCCGCTGCTATTGAATATGCTATTCTTTGCAGTGTATCTTGTTCTCTTATAACACACCAGATTTGATTCTGCTGCGGAAGAATTGTTCTGTGGAGTCCTGCGGCGATGACAGGAATGTTTTCGCATTCATGAGCATCGGAAAATGACGCCATACTGGAAAGGGACATCATTAAGGGTTCTGTTTTGTGTCCGCCTGATGCACAGTTTTCAATAATGAGATTTGGTATTTCGCGGCGAAGCTTGCGTATAAAGTTAAGCGATGCTTCTCTGTCTTTGCGCAGTCCCTCTCCTAAAGATTCTGCACCATCACAGCCTATGCCGTAGGTGTCGTTGTAGTCCATCTTTATATAATCAAAGTTATTTTCTTTAATTTGTTCTATTACTTTTTTTGTTAAGTAGTTTTGAACTTCCGGCTTCCTCATATCTAAAAAACGTCGGTTTTGCGTTGTGAGAACTAAACCGTCGCGTTTTAGAAGATATTCTTCCTTATTGTATACAGATGCATTACTTCCAACATTATCAATTTCGAACCAGATACCGGCCTTCATGTTCCGCGCGTGTATCAGTTTTGAAACATTCGCAAGTCCGTTCGGGAACAAGGTTTTTGACCGAATATAATCGCCCATTGAGCTGCTCCAGTCTTTACCGTCTTCCTTGAACCAGCCGCAGTCTACCACAAAGTATTCCATCCCATGTCCATCAATTGCTTTGAGTATACTCTTAATATTTTCTTCAGAGGGGTTTCCCCATGTGGTGCAGTACTCATTGACAATAATGGGCAGATGCTCTTCGCTCTTTGGATTATCAAGGAGGAATTTTTTATTGTACTGAGTAAGTCTTTGGCATGCGTTGTCTATGTTTCCGGTTGTTACGGTGAGGATTGCGGTCGGGGTTGTGAAACTTTCTCCGGGTGCTATGTCCTTTACCCAATGACCGAACTCTCTGTCTGCGAGCCCTCCTGAAAAAGCAAGACCGTAATCCCTCCGGTAAAACTCCATCTGCCATGAAGACTCTATTGCCAATGAGGCGGCCCATATAACGCCTGCGTTTTCATCCTCTATAGCGCCGAAAGGTGCATAATGCTTTACCGGCAGGGAACCAGCCTGTCCATAACGTATTGCGTTCGGCTGCCAGTTTACCCAGGACGGTTCAAGCAGAAGTTCTTCGGCGGTTTCTTTTACAAGCAATGCTTCGTCGCTCCACTTGCTGCGGATTCTATAAAATTTCAGGCAGTTTGGAGCCAGTCCTTTTTCGAAGGGAGTGATTTCGCTCAGTGAAAAACTGGAAAGTAATTCCAAGGAGGCTTTTCCCGGGGCATTATTTGTAAAGGTCGTCTTTGAGTCTACCGACAAATCTCCTTCGGTGTAGCCCAAGGTGTGAATATAGGAATGCTTTTGTGCGTCTTCAAAAGAAGTAATAATCTCGGTACGGGTTTTACTGTCCTTTGATGTTTGCGGACAGGTGGATGTTTCCTGCTTAACAAATTTCAGATTCTCTACGGTGCCGCTGTTGCGCATGGTTAGCCCGCCTGCATAAGAACCTGCATATATGTCCCCTATCAGTTTCGCCTGAATAAGACTGTCTCCGCGGCTTTCTTTAAACTCGCATATATCAGCTGTTTTTGTGAGGGGAACAAGCTGTAAATTCATCCGGCCGCTTTCCTCTAAAATATACCTGACACTTATGTCGCCGAAGATAAACTCACTATAAAGAGTCTTATTCATAAAACTTCTCCTCAGAAAATATCAATTTTAAAAAATATGTCAATCATTACAGAGGTTTTCATTGTATACCCACGAACAGGAAAAAAGCAATAAAAAAACATTAATCTGTCGTCATTCATATAGTAATGTAACTGAGAAATTGTAAATAACAGATTGACGGACTGGTAAATAATCTTATAATTTATTGAGACATGCTAATTAATACCAGGAGATACGATGAACAAATATCTGGCAGAAATAATGGAAATTAAGGCTCAAGAGTATAATTGTGCGGTATGTGATTTTACCCGGGAAAACAAAGTACTATACATAGAAAATGAAACTGTTTTGTTCACGATGATAACATTCGGATTATCAACAGTGATAACAGGAAGGGCTCCTATTCTGAACCTGATAAAAAAAGAACTAAAAGACACCGACAGTATTAACCTCTTTGATGCTCCCTCTCTCTATGTGATCGATTCTATTCTGCATGATAATAGTTCCTCGTTATCGGAGATAAATGATTTTTTTATTCCCTCTGATCCTTTTCTTTTGCATACAAAAAAACATGACCCGTATGAGGTGCGACTGCTTGAAAAGGACGATATTATTAAGAATAGTGAAGACCTTTGTCAATTTGATAATGCGCTTTGTCTTGATGAGTATATTCACATGAATGAACTTGCATTTGCGGCCTATGATCAGAAAAAGGTTATTTCTATTGCAGGAACGAGTTCTAATTCAGCAAATTTATGGTGGATTGGGGTAGATACAATATCAGCGTATAGAAGAAAAGGTTTAGCCTCCCGTTTAGTGAATTATACTGCACATGAAGTAATTAAGAAAGGGAAAATTCCTGTGTATCCAACTTGGTATTCGAATATATCTTCAAGACTTACCGCAATAAAGGCCGGTTTTATTCCGGGGTTTGTCGAAATAGAAAACGAGTAAATATGGACAAAATATCAGGCGTAGTCTGTATTAATAGTTAAACCCGCTGAACTGTTCATACCTCTTTGTCACCAGGGGGTTTTCTGTCGGGCAGTATTCGGCTGCGGTAAATAATCAAAATATTCGCTGAAAAGTTTTTCTTCATCATGCGTTAATTCATACCCTGTATATGCATCGGTTCCGTCCATTCTGTTTAGATAATCTAAAATTGGCTTTGGAGGAATTTGAATTTTTTCAAGTACCGGTAGATCTAACGAACTATTGTATGTTTCAAGTTTTCGCTCAGGCTGTTTTTTCAATTCATCTAAACTGATATTTTTATGCGTACTGCAGGAGCCCAGGAGGAAAAAAGCAAGTGTAATACAGAAGATAAATTTCCCTTTTCCCCTTTGATAATCCATATTATTGACTTCCAAAAAAATCTGCTATTTCATTTTATTAAAAGCAATGGGATACTTTAGCCTTATTATAATTCATTACTTTCACCGTACCGTATTATTTTTTCTAATGCAAATTTCAAATCATCATCGGATGCTTCAGTATAAGACAGCTTAAGCTGCTGCTCAATTGTACCATATTCAAAAAGACCGTCTTCTACAAGAATTGGTGTTTGAAGATGCTGGCGGCGCCTGTCCAGGTCTACTCCCAAATGATTAAATCCGGCGTCTGCTGTCCATGTTAATGCTTTTTGGTCTTCATCTAAATTGTAGACTAGTTGAAAGCCTGTCAGGGTTTTATCGGCTTGAGAATTATACCAAAGGTATAAATCGCAGCCGGGTGCGGTAAAGAGCCGCCTGAACCCATGGTGATCCTGTCTTACCTTAAAAAATTCTTTGAACACAGTAATGGTCCTCCTCTCTAAAGCTGCTGAATAGAACACATCGGTTATGTCTTTTGTGTTATCCACTTTGTTTTCTCCGTAGACAGTTGACTACTAAAGATTATACGGCAATATGCTCCGTT
>JAKJFV010000072.1:3161-7530 GCA_022704725.1 Spirochaetota bacterium | reverse complement strand
GTTACCTCACCAACTAGCTAATGGGCCGCGGGCCAATCTTTTAGCGGAGCCTTAGCTCCTTTCCTCATTACACTCTAACTGTAATGGTCACATTCGGTATTATCTACTATTTCTAATAGCTATCCCCAACTAAAAGGTATGTCACCCACGTGTTACTCACCAGTCCGCCACTCTAGGGAAGTGCAAGCACTTCCTTGCCGTTCGACTTGCATGCTTAAGACGCGCCGCCAGCGTTCGTTCTGAGCCAGGATCAAACTCTCCATGATATATTCATAAGCCATAAAGGCTAATGATCTTTGGTTTGTTCGATTCCCTCTTTATATTAAAGGAATCGGGTTCTACTTTCGTAAAACCCTTTAGGTCCCGTTTAATTCTCTTTTACCCTACCATACCTTTCAGTATAATAGTAAAGAACCTCACTGCACGATTATCGAGTATTACTACTCTTTAATTGTATCTTTCTTTCCTTCCCTAGTATTTTCAAATATCATCCGCTACTTGCACTTTCGTGCTTTCACTATATAAACATATAAGAATGAAGCAAAAAATACCTCGAACTTATTTTTCATTAAGAGTACGATTCAGCCTTTGATGATTTGTTCGAATATTCTATATCGATTATCAGTTATTCAGCTTCTCAACAATTACATTACTATTTATTATAAATAATAATCATCCTTGTGATTATCGGTTATTCCTGCACTATTCTACACTATATTTTTGCAATATATCGTATTATTTATCAAACACTGTCGCTATTTGCGATATCCGCACTCCCGTGCTTCACCGGCGACGTTGATGAATGTATCATATACCTTATATTTTAGTCAAGCGCTTTTATAAAAATAATGTGCTTTTTTGTTTTAAATTCTTTTTTTGAACTCAACGGACCGTTCATTGATAAAATACACCAGTTACAGTACCCTCAGAAGCAAGAGGTTTATGTATGGACTGTGGAAAAATTGGAAAACTGCTATTATCACTGAGAAAGGAAAAACAGCTTACGCAAAAACAGCTTGCAGATGCATTACACGTAAGCGACAAGGCTGTATCAAAATGGGAGAGAGGATTAGGATGTCCCGATATTACTCTTTTAAATAACATAGCAAAGGTATATCAGGTTAATATTGAAAAAATACTCGACGGAGAACTTGAACCTAATAGCGACGATGGAGGCAACATGAAGAAGATTAAATTTTACACATGCTCAACCTGCGGAAACATCATAACTTCCACAGGAGACCCCGAAATATCATGCTGCGGCAGGAAGATTCAGCCTATGCAGCCAAAAAAAAGCGATGATGAGCATAAAATGTCTATATCAGATAGCGAAGGTGATTTATATATAACCTTTAATCACCAAATGTCGAAAGAACACTTTATCAATTTTATAGCCAGTGTTTCATATGATCGGGTTATGCTGGTACGCCTGTATCCGGAACAGGGAGGCGAATTGAGAATTCCAAAACTGCCTTACGGGAAAATTTACTTCGGCTGTACCAATCACGGACTCTGGGTTCTAAACTGAAAGTAAATACGACAAAAAAAGCTGATAAGACCTTGCCTTATCAGCTTTTTTTTATACAGAGCACCTGTACTTGTTTATTTTTTTTTAGTAAGCGAAGGTACAAAGTGTACAAGGTAATCTATAAAAGATGCATAAGAGGCTGCAACGGCAATTATATACAACACAACACCTATCGTATTCAGCGCAGGATAATCACTAAGAATTGTAAAGCCCAGCCTGATAGATGACTCAAGCAAAAGAGAATAAAACCCTGCAATAACATATAAAACAGTTTTAGCCTTCCCGCCCTTTCGTGCAGCTATTGCTATTCCCTGTTTTGCGGCAGTCATCCTTATAAAAAGCATACCAAATTCTCTATACACAAGCAGAAGGATAATAATAAAGGATACATACCCGGACATTGCATAACAAAAAAATGCTGTCAGGTGAAGGATTACATCAGCAAAGGGATCAAAAAGCTTGCCGAAATCTGTAACCTCTTTATTCTTGCGGGCAAAATAACCATCAAGATAATCAGTAAACTCAGCAAAGAGAAGAAGCGGTATCATTATATACACTGATAATGCAGGGGAAAAACCGGTATGAACAGGTAAAAAGTACAAAATAATAAATACGGGTGATAAAACTATTCGTAGAAGTGTGAAAAAATCTGCTAATTTCATTTTAAAAGTATCCCAAGAAAACATCTTTCTGTCAAGCTAAGACAGCTATAATAGTTTATCGAGAATATAGGAAAAACCCTGTCCGCTTTTAACAGGCTGGAGCGTGAATACATAGGGATAAAACTCGGCAAGATTTATTTCGATAAAATAAAACACCGGCTTCCCATCAGAATTCTCCTCTAAAAGCAGCGTATAAATCGGGTCCAAAATAGAGGCTACAGCATAAAAGAAAGGATTTTGACCGGGATCTTGAACGGGTGAAAAAAAAACGGCACCAAAATCATCCTGAACAATTCTATCCTGAGAGAACACCACAAGCCTGTAATAATTCCTTTGCAGAGGAAGAAGCAATTTGGCAGGAATTTTAAATTCCTGTACCACTAAATATCCCGTCTTTAGAAGATTATCCTGCCCGGAAGCATCAGAATGAATCAAAGGAATGAAACGGTCCCCCTCGCGGACAAGATTTTTCTCAAAGGTAACCATCACAGGACTCGAATACGAAAGACAGGTTTGATCTATGTAGTAAGAAAAAGATAAAAACAACAATACATAAAGCGAAACAGCTAAGGGGAAAAATGTTTTATACCATAGCGCGGAAAAAAAACCCATAAAGAAAAAAAATAAAACATATACATAATCAGAAACGGAGTACGAGGCGTATTCATCTAAAAAAGGAGTAAAAACAACGAGGCATGTTGCAGTCACGATTATACATGATGAAAAAAGGAAAAAAAGAGTAAGCCTTATAGAAGACCTTCTTTGACTTTTTCCGCCGCCCCGCTTAGAGATGAATGAATCAATAAGGGACGCAAAAGCTGCACCGACACAGAGAGAAGTAAGAACTAGAAGTAAAGCACTCAGAGTTGTCATTCAGACTAAGGATAAGCCTTAAAATCCTGCACTACGCTTATGCATGATTCCACTTTCTTTTCCGGCATAAACTGGGATGCAATCTGCACAGCCTTCTCTGCTAAAGCAGCAGAGTCTGCAACTCCCTGAAGAATAAGGCGGTCTTCATCAATCACTGCGTGCAGGAAATTTATATTCAGCTTGTATTCAAAAACAAGTTTATTGACCAGTCTCTGTGCCGATAAAAGGTCCGCCATTTTCCTTTGCCCCTTTTCTTCCTGATCAATCGTAACCAAACGCTGTACCATCTCTGAAATTACAAAGGCAGAGCGGTCAACATCAAACAAACCGGTATTAAGTATCATGTGAAAATGAGCCGGATCCTCGGCAGTCAGATTGAAAAAGCTTTTATGGAAACCTAAACGGTTTGCATCGCTCTCCTCTATTCTCTGCAGGGCTCTTCTTTCATCCCAATTAAATTCCTTCATCAACCGGGCTATTCTAATACTGTCAGGAGCTATAAAACGCACAGAGAATAAATTCGGCACACCCTCAAGTATTGCAAAAGCACCCCTTCCTATGAGAACACAATTTCCTTCTGCCGCCGACTCAAGCACTGCAGTCTGCAGATAATCCAGGTACTCATCACGGTCTTTAGCAAGAGAAGCAAAAAAACCCGGTTTTTTCTCATCATATTTCTTCAATTTTTCCGGAGAAAACCCCAGCTGAACAATTTTTTTCTCAATTGACTGCCGGTCAAAAAATTTATATCCAAGCATCTGCGCTGCTGCTGCAGCTATTTCATCGCCCAATGCAGCTACCTGTCTTGAAATTGTAATAATTGCCATATCATCCTCCCGTTTAAAGCACATCAAAGCATAACAGTAAGCTCAAACCATTATTATCAGATGATGTTAACTATTCTTTGTCTTTATGTTATACATAGAATAAATCTAATCGTTCATTATGTCAAAAGGAAAAAGAATATATATGAAAAATCTTTCAAACCTTGTATGGGAAAAAGGCAAAAAGACCCTGTTATGTAAAACAAGAATTGCAGATATAACCGAAATTGAGTATACATCTCCGGAAGGAAAAACATCGCCATTCATCGTCATGGATGCTCCGGACTGGGTTATAACCGTACCGGTACTCAGGAATAACGAGGAAGATTTTTTCATTATGGTCAAACAATGGCGGCACGGCGCAGGACAGATGAGTATTGAATTCCCGGGCGGCGTTATAAATGAGGGTGAAAACCCCGAAGACGGGGCACGGCGGGAACTTTTGGAAGAAACAGGCTATGAAGCCGGAACCTTGATACACC
>JAKJFV010000072.1:0-3151 GCA_022704725.1 Spirochaetota bacterium | reverse complement strand
TAAGATACATTTTTTTGCAGCACTGGACTTACATAACACAAAAAAACAGCAGCTTGATGATGATGAATATGTTGAATTTCTTATTGAACCGGTAAAAAAAATATACGGTTCCATGGGAGAGGAACCGTATATTCACGCGCTTATGTGCGCCGCACTAGATATGTATAAGCGTAAAGCCTTAAAGTAGCTTATTTTCCGGGAGTAAAGGCTTCATATTTTGTTGAAGGATTATAAGTACCTTCTCTGAATTCCCCAGATATACTGGGAATCTCAATCTTCATTCCAGGATAGATTACATCGGGATCAGAAGGATCTTTCATACCGCCCTTATTCGCCTGATACAGATTCTCCCAAAGCAAAGGATTGTTATAAACATATGCTCTCCCGGAAATATTCCAGAAACAGTCTTTGGATTCTGTCCAGGGACGAACAACATAAAATTTTGGAAGCGGCGTTACTTCTTTAATACCGGCGAAGTTTTGTATAGCTTCTATGGCGTAAGTAGAAGAACTGATATAATCTTCTCTCGTAAATGCATCTTCTGCATTAGCAAGAGCGGTGTCGCCGGCAGAGAAAGCCATCGGATAAGTTTCAGGTCCGCGCATTCTTTCTGCCTGCAGTTTTTGATTTTTAGCCAGTCTGATCTGCTTCTCTGCATCGGCCTTATTCAGCATCATCGCAATATAAGCCTGAGATAAATCTGCATTTTCCTCGGCTTTTACAGTGTATTCAACAGCAAGATCGTATTCGCCCTCATCAAAGGCTTGTTCCGCCATTGCGGTATAACGCTTCGCCAGCTGATTATATTCATTATCAACATAACTTCCGGCACATACAAAAGAAACCACTGCTATAAAACAAATAAATAAAGCAATTAATCTTTTTTTCATTGTACTGCCTCCGCTGTGGTATCTTCTGCCGGTAAAGGAGCTATTGTGTCTGCTTCCAGGGCATAGCGGTCAACAGCTTCTGTTTTGCTTTTTGCACGCGCTATTGCTTCTTCTGCAGCCTTTCGCTTTTGCAATACCCTTTCGTAAATCTCAAGAAGCGCATTATGAGAATCTACATACAAATTGTATGCATTTTCATAGCTTTTCTCCGCCATCTTTGTCTCTGCAGAAGTAAACTTCAGCATAGCACTGTTATAACCCGGCTTGTCTGCAGCGCCTGCCTTAATTGCATCGGCATCTGCTCTTACAGAAACAGCATCCTGTCTCTTTTCCTGCGCCAGTGTCATGAATGCAGCATCCATCACAGCCTGAAAAGCAGTATGAGAGAGGACAGTCTGTTCTTTTACAGCTGAACTGCCGCTGCCGTCTGTATACAAAGACTCTGCCTTTGACAGACTCTCAACACCTAACTCATAATTCGGCATATCATAGGACTGAAAAGAAAAGCCTTCTATTCGAGCTTTAAGAGTAAGCGAAATACAAGCATTTTCAAGAGCTTCGTAATAATCAAGAAGGGGTTTACCTCTTGCAAGAACCTCATCCTGATCAGATGATGTTTCTGCAAATTTCAAAGCATCTGCATATTGAGCATCAAGCGCTGACAGTATTTCCGGCAAATAGGATTGAGCACCGCTTTCAATTGCTTTTTGGCGGGCTTTTTCAATTGCACTGCCGAGCTCGGTAATTTGAGATGATTTATCTTCTTTGACCGGAACTTCAACAGGTTTCTCTACAACCGGCTCTACCGGCTTCTCTACAGGTTTTTCTTCTGCAGGTGCCTCAACAGGCGGCTGCTCCTGAACAGGTTCTTCCTCGGGTGTTGTTTTACAACTAAAAACGACAAGTGCAACTAAAACAAAGAAACAAACCTTAAGGGCATTGTTAATTTTGCTCATTGTCACCTCCTCTATAAATAACATTTTTATCCTTTTCAGGATACACTACTTTTATATCTATTACAACAATTTTTTTAAAAGTGTAAAAATCAAGACAGATATGATATAATCAAATAACACGACAATCGGGGAATCTGAACACAGGAGGATGCTATGGCCGATGATTTTTCCTTTGAAATTACAAAACATCTTGGAGAAATTGCAAAAGCAAAGGGTGCCTGGACGCTGGAACTGAACATGGTTTCATGGGGAGGCAGAGATCCGAAATACGACATTCGAAGCTGGGCGCCTGATCATCAAAAAATGGGAAAGGGTGTTACACTGACAAAAGAAGAACTTATAGGACTTAAAAACCTTTTAGCTACGATTGATATTGACTAAGAGGAAGTCCGTCTTTAAATACAAGAGAATAAAGCATTGTACTGAGCAAAGTCTCCTCAAGTGCGGTTCCTGCAGACCTGATCTCCATATCGGTCTTTGAGAGGAGTGCCAAAACATCAAGAGTGCGGTGTCCGGTCCAAATACGCTGAGCCCCCGCATACTGATTTTGAGCCTTCTTACTCGAAAAACCCTTAATTTTTAAATCAAATTCTGAAGGACGCCCTGACAGATGGATTTCATGCCACTGTTTTAAACGCCTGAAACAATAGGTTAACCCAGCTATAAC
This sequence comes from Spirochaetota bacterium, assembly GCA_022704725.1. Taxonomy (GTDB): domain Bacteria; phylum Spirochaetota; class Spirochaetia; order Treponematales; family Treponemataceae; genus JAAZLA01. The sequence continues at coordinate 638 of JAKJFV010000072.1, read as the reverse complement.
CTGAACACCGGAAGCACCTTTTGAAAGAAGAATCTTCTGTAAAATTAACAGCGCTGTTTCAAAGCGCTGTTTTTTATCCTGCCGGGAATTAGAAAGAGCATCAAAAAGAGTAAATGCCGATTCTTCACGATTATGAGCCAGGACGCTTTCTACATCATCCTGGGTAATTCTGTGGCCCGGCTCAAAACAGAGCTGAAAACGCGAACATTCAGTCCGGAGCGCCTCTGTATTGTTTTCAATTAAATCCAGAACAGCATCAACTGCATCCTGATCAATAGTAAAATTAAGCTTTTGAAAATAATTTCTAAGCCAGCTTTCCTTTCGGTCTTCAAACATTTCCCAGAAAATACATCTATTGCTTTTTGGAAAAAGATTTTCAAATTTTTTATCTACACCGGTTTCTTCAGAAATAAACACAATAACAGACGCGTCATCAGAGGCAGCTGAAGAAAACCACTGTGAAAGCATTTCCAATTCGTCTTTTTTCTTTATAAGTTCGGCGTTTTTTACAACCGCAAAACGGGCTGACGCGAAAAGAGAACCATTTTGCAAAAGAGATATTATGTCTGAAAGCTTTGTTTCTGAAAGATAAAAGGAGTAAAAATCGACATCGCCGAATTTTTTTTGAGTTTTTTTCT
>JAKJFV010000071.1 GCA_022704725.1 Spirochaetota bacterium | reverse complement strand
TGCGCGCAAGACACTCCTTTGAATGCGGAAGGAAAACCTCAACAGAAAACTGATAAACCCAAAGAAGCGATCGACACTCCGAATGTTAGGACGATCGAGGAGCTTTCTTCGTTTTTAAAAACGAATCCTCAAACCTTTATTAAAACACTCATTTATAAGGTGTTAAACTCAGAGCTCGATTTAACAAAGGCTCCCGGCTGCGGCTCTCTTAAGCGTGTTACAGACACAGGAGACGCTGCAAAGTTTTACCCTGTTTCATTTTTCGCAGTCTGCATTAGAGGAGACCTCGATGTAAATGAAGCAAAACTTGCATCCTTATTAAAGGCAAGTGAAGTAGAGCTCGCCTGCGATGATGATGTTGTCCGCATTACTAACGCGCCTGTCGGATTTGCAGGTCCTGCAGGTTTGAGCTCTGTCCCTGTCATTGCCGATGAATCGGTTCTTGTAATGCACGATGCTGTTACCGGAGGATTGGCAAAGGATGTTCACTTTATTCATGTTGAACCCGTCCGCGACTTTACTCCCTTTATGACGGGCGACGTTAGAACGGTCGTTGCAGGGGACAAGTGCGCTTCCTGCGGTGCCGAATATTACAGCAAAAAGGGCAACGAACTCGGTCATATTTTTAAGCTCGGCTATAAATATACCAAGGCAATGAATGTTACCTACCTCGATGAAAATGGAAAGCTCCAGATTCCGACCATGGGCTGCTACGGCATTGGTGTAGACCGTGCGCTCGCCTCAATTATAGAAGAACATCATGATGAAAACGGCATAGTCTGGACTATGAGTGTTGCACCGTATCAGGCTGTTATTGTTCCTATAAAATATGAAGGTGCCATGAAAGAAACTGCCGATGCTCTTTATGAGGAGTTCAAAAAGGCTGGAATTGAAGTGCTTTTAGATGACCGCAATGAAAGACCCGGTGTTAAGTTTAAAGATATGGATCTCATTGGTATTCCTGTGCGCGTCGTTGTAGGCGATAAAAACCTGCCCAATGTAGAAATAAAGGAGCGTGCTAAACCTGAGCCGGAATTAATTCCGTCTTCTAAGGCCGCTTCTCACGTTAAGACGATTATTGATGCAGCTTTGGCTGATCTTAATTCGTAGTAATTTTGTTCAAGGTCTGCGCATAGAATTCCTTGCCGCAGACCAAAGCCTGCATGGAAGGTGTATGAAAAAAATAGTCTTTGTTAGTGTTTTACTTGTGCTGTTTTCATTTTCTCTTGGTGCGTTGCCGGGTATAACTGAATATATTCCAACCCAGTCGGGCGAGTATGTGTATTACAGGGATTATACCTTTGAAGAGGAAACATATATTGGATTTCTGCAGTACGATAAGGGAACCTATGCAGTCCGCTATTATTCGCCGAAGCCGAAACAGGGCTCAGCTGATATACATATTCTTTTTTCTATGGATCCTGATGCTGTTAACGTTGAGCTTACCGGTGAAAAGATTTTAACCGAAGTGACCTCAGATGATGTTGATACTGTCAATTACCTCCATGATCTTCTCTATGAATTCAATGCCAGACGTAAAAAGGTCAACGGTAAAAAATTTACTTCTACGCTCAAGATAAGCGAAATGTTTGAACTTTTCGGCGGGGATGTTACCATGGTGTATGAGGGGTATATTCCTTTGTACAGTCTCGATTCTATTCGCTCAGACAAAGGGGATATTCTTTTTCAAGCGGTTACTATGGGTGTTATTCTTGATTCGGAAGATACAACATTTTCCCGTTTTAAAGGATTTGAAAACCTTCCGCCTCTGACCTCCGGGAAGGACTCAAAAAAGAATATTGATGATCAATGGCTTAGCGATGCAGAAGGCTATTGGACCATGGGCGATGATGCCTTGTTTTTAATGAATACGGTAGAAATCGATGCAGAAGAGTATTTGAAAAATGGTTATTCGGTGGAAGATTTTTTTACACGGTATTTTCTTCTTTCAACAGGAGGCTCTTATTTTTACCTCCCATACACTTCAATCGAAAATAAGGGAGGAGCTGCATCTCCATCGCTTTTGCTTGTGAATACCGCTCTTTCATTTTCCGGGGAATCAACGTATACAAAAGACTTTAAGGTTCTTTTAAAAGAGTCAAATAACAGATACTGGTTTTATGTTCTCACCGTATATGAGAAGTTTTATAAGGAACATAAATCGTATTTTGACGAATTTGCAAAAAATCTTATTCCGTAAAAAACTTATTTAAATGATGAACGGGGAAGGGGTGACCCGATCCAGACGCCTTCTCCTCCCAAATATGTCTCTTTCTGTCCGTTAATCAAAAACTGTACAGTCTCAATTGAAGAAAAAGAGGTTGCCGTATATACAATCTGCATAAGCTGTCCAAGGTACCCTTCAACTCCGTATTTATTATAGAGAAATTCATCGCTGAAATTTAAAAAAGCCGTTTTACCGGTGATAGTTGCCGAAAGGAGTTTTGTACCCTCCGGTATAAGCGACATTGTTCCCTTTTCCAGTTCGCTTATACTTGGTCCCTGTAAGAGTGCTTTTAAAGCAGTGGTTAGAGGGGTTTGCGTTTTATCTATTTCTCTGGTAATTTCTTTTCTAACAACAGAACCGTCGCCTTCGATCATAACAAAATAAAGAAGAAGCTTTGTTTTAGCAGCCGTTGTCTGCTGTGCTTCTGTTTTTTCTGTTTTTGGAAGCGTAAGTTCGCTTTCTTTCTGTACAACGGGAGCAGCTGCCGCCGGCGGCGCATCTTTCGCTGGTGTTGATTCTTCTACCTCCGGCTGCGGTTCGGCTCCAGTGTTAAGATCAATAGGAGTAGTAGTATCTTTTTGAGGTAGAATATCGATTACTGTATCTGACTTTTTTGTATCCTGCTGAAGGAGCCCGCTAATAAACTCCGGGTTTTCTCCCAAAACTTCCTTGAAAAACCCCGTTTCATTGAGGACATTTGAAATTTTACCGCGTGCTATAAAAAAAGCAATTAAAATAACAGCTGCAAAGATCAGCCAGAATACTATTCCGGCCTTCATTCCCTTCTTTTTTGAATTTCCTGCCATAAGGATCATTATAGTATAGCAGGTTTCAAAAGTCTATTGCTTTTGAAACCTGGAGTATACAAAAAACTGATTAGTGTAAGAAAGATAAAACCATGGTATAATTGCCGGATGAGTAAAAGCACCAGTAAAAAACCTCCGGTAATCGGGTTTCTCTCAGGGCGTATGGATGAACCGTATCAGTATTCTGTCTGGCGCGGTGCAGAAGAAGAAGCCAGAAGAATAGGCGCTCAGCTGGTATTTTTCGGAGGGCAGCGTGTCCGGAGTCCCGTGGGGTATGAAGCATTAGACAATATTGCTTTTGATCTTGCGCAGCGGACAAGCTTGTCCGGCCTCATTGTTATGGCAAATGTTATTGGAACGTATCTTTCTGCACAAGAGCAGTCCGACTTTCTTAATCATTTCGGTTCAATGCCGATTGTTACCGTCGGAGTTGCCTATGAAGGTCTGGAAAGTGTAACTGTTAATAATAAGGGCTCAATGAGGACAGTTCTTGAGCATCTTGTAACAGAACATCAAAGGCGGCATTTTTTGTTTCTTGCAGGCCCTACTGCACACTTTGAATCTGAAGAGCGGAAAAAGGAGTTTTTAGATCATCATGCACTCCTTTTACCCGGCAGTCCGCCTCCGGTGGTTTTATATGCAGATTTTCAAGAACACGATGCTCATAACGCAGTAGAGAATTTTCTCGCCTCCGGCGGGATCATTGATGCTGTTGTTGCTGCAAATGATCTAATGGCATTCGGCGCCCTGCGTGCCCTTAGTGAAGCAGGCATCAATGTACCTATTGATGTATCTGTAACAGGGTATGATGATACGGAAAATTCCCGCTTTTCCATTCCTCCGCTGACCACTGTGCGCCAGCCGACAAGAGAGCTGGGGCGGGAAGCCCTGCAGCGTATTGCCTATGCTGTCGGTTTTTTTCAGGGCGGCCCCCCTCAGGGTATTCCCGATATTTCCTTTGTTATTCGTCAGTCATGCGGCTGTTCAAAAACAGAAGCTCCGGGGTATTTGGGCTCAACTCTTAATGCCCATGCTTCTTTCGGATTATCAAAATCAGATGGAGAATTTCTAAATACCCTGGTTCAGGCTGTTAATAGGGAATTGAGCAGCGGGCGGAATCCGGGCTTTTTAAGGAATATGGTATTTCCTTCAAAGCTTCAGGAGAAAGCCTCGGTAATTATAACAGAAGGCGAAATGCGGTATCAGGCTCTGCTGAGAACCTTGGTAGAGCAAAGGAGCGCAACGCTTCAGGAAATAGGTTCTTCTCTTGTTTCCTCATTCGATTTAAATGATGTTCTTCAGGAAGTGGCCCGCGCAATAGGCGCTTTGGGTATATCTGCATGCTGGCTATCTCTCTTTGATTCTCCAGAGCGTACTCCTGTGTGGGCCCGCCTGTATCTTGCTTATTCCAGCGAGAAGGTCCGTATTTTATCGCCCTACGGGCTCCGCTTCAGAACATCGGAGATTCTTCCCGGAGGTTTAGCGGCGGATATTAATTCCTATATATGCGAGCCGCTTCGCTATGGAAATGAGCGGCTGGGTTATTTTATCTGTACGGCAGAGCCTACTGACCGCCGTGTTTTTGAGGCATTAAGAGATCAGGTTTCCGGGGCTATAAAGGGCGCCCTTTTGGTTAATGCCGAGCGGGATCGCGAAAAGGAACTGGAGCAGGAAGTACGCGCCCGGACGATGGAGCTGTATACGGCAAATGAACGTCTTATAAAGGAAATTGACCAGCGGCGTACCCTTGAACATGAACTTCTTCAAATTTCCAACGATATTATGGGAAGCATCGGGCGCGACATTCATGATCATCTGTGTCAGGATATTGCAGGCATCGGTTTACGTGCGGCCCTCATTGAGGGTATGATAAAACGATCGGAGTGTTCCGAGGCTCACGAGGTTTTCAAGGAGCTTCAGGAAATTGTAAAGGCATCGAGCAAGGCTGCTGAGCTTGCAAAAAATATAGCGCGGGGTCTATATCCTGCGGAACTTGAAGCCCGGGGTTTAGTAAAAACTATTGAGAGCCTTGTAATATCAACACAAAAAAGAAGCACGGCTCAAATTTCTATGAGTGTAAGTCCTTCGTTTTTTATTAACGATTCTGAAAAAGCACTCCAGCTTTACCGGATAATTCAAGAGGCTGTCGGAAACGCTGTGTCCCATTCGGGTGCTCAGGAAATTTCGATAAGTCTCTCACGCGATGAACATGCGGTTGTTGTCATTGTAAGAGATAACGGAAAAGGAATTCAGAAAAAGGAAACGAACGATTCTGGAATGGGACTCAATATTATGAAATACAGGGCTAGCGTTGTTATGGGAGAACTTTCCATAAAGTCAAATAATCAGGGAACAGAGATTACCTGCAAGGTTTTTGCATAAACATATGAGTAAGAGGATAACATGGCATTAAAACAAAAATTTATTGTGGTTGATGATCATCCTGTATACAGGCATGGTGTTGCCGCTCTTGTAAAACAGGAACTTCATCTTGAACCGGTGGGAGAAGCCGGCGATATTTCTGAAGCTCTTGTTCTTCTGGAACGGGAAAATCCGAATCTTGCCATTGTTGATATCAGTCTTCAGGGACAAAACGGGCTTGATCTTGTTAAAACAATAAAAACATCGTATCCCAGAACCTATGTACTTGTAGTGTCAATGCATGAGGAAAGCTTATACGGGGAGCGTGCAATTAAGGCGGGAGCAAAGGGTTATGTGATGAAAAACAGTGATCCGTCGCAGCTCCTTTCGGCAGTAAAAAACGTAATAGAAGGAAAAATAGCCGTAACTGAGGAATTAAAAGACCGTCTCATGGGCCTCATCGCAGGCGGTAATAATAATGATGACCCGGTAAAAAAATTGTCGGACCGTGAACTGGAAGTATTCCAGCTTATAGGAAAGGGTTACGGAGTAACAGAAATTGCGGAGGCTTTAAGAATTTCTGTAAAAACAGTAAATGCTTATAAAGAAAACATTAAAGATAAGTTAAACCTCGGGACAGCATCAGATTTAAGAAAGTATGCTGTTGAGTGGATTGTTTCAAACCCTGTCTGATCTATTTTTCTCCCTTTCTGTAGGGATTTTGTCCTAGGAATAAAGAGGGCATGTGACCTATACAACCTAATCAGTTTGTCATTTATTCTGATTATGGAGGATTACATGTCAATTACTGTAACAAATAGTGATTTTTATTCATTGCACGGCATGTGGGGAGCCTTTTCCTGCTTAGCGCTAGGCCGTATTGGAAAAGGAGCCGGTATCGTTGTCGGGGATGTTCAGCCGCCAAAACACGGTCTTTTTGCAGGCTACCGCAGAGGTAAGGGTAAAGCACGCCTTCTTCCGTTTTCACCGGGCGTTAATGTCGGTATTGGGGAAGAAGCCTATCATCTGCCCGCAAAGCCTCAAACTCCGGCTCCTGAGTGCAACTGGTTTAAACAAAATGAAATAAAGAGAACTATGTCTTTCAGCGGAGAACAATGGACTGCAGAGGATCTAAGTTTTAAAGTTATATCTTTTTTCGGCGCTGTGCCTGATCCATCTTCTGCAAAACCTGCAGAATTAAAAAAAGCTGTACGTCCGGCTATTCTAGTGGAATTAACCTTCGACAACAGCAAGGGGACAGAACCTATGCTTGGTTTCTTCGGCATGCAGGGAATCCGCCGTCTTCTTTCCGACAGTACCAACGGATCATTATCCGGTTTTGCCTACGGTACTCAATGGGGTTATGCAGCTCTTGCCGGTAAGGATGTAGAAGAAGTTATGGACTGGTCTGTGCTCAACACCGGGCTTGACACCTATAAACCAATTAGAAAACTTGCAGCCGAAGGATTAATCCGCTGGCAGGTCGGTATTGGTGAAAAAAAATCTGTCATTGTAGCTCTTGGAGCATACCGTGATGGAATTATTACATCGGGCTACCGGGCTCATGCGTATTACACTGTTCATTTCAAAGATCTGGAAGAAGTTCTAACTTCGGCTTTGGAAGATGCAGAAGAATCACTAAAAAAAGCGAAGGAAATTGATGCTGTACTGGACTCTGCAGCGATTTCTAATGAGAGAAAGTTTTTAATAGCCCATGCGGCACACAGTTATAATGCAAGCACTGAACTCTTGTTAACAGAAAGCGGCGATCCTTTATTTATTGTAAATGAAGGTGAATACCGGATGATGAATACTCTCGATTTAACAGTAGATCAGGCATTTTGGGAGCTTAAATGGTCTCCGTGGACTGTGAAAAATGAGCTGGACTTCCTTTTATTCCGCTCCTCTTATACCGATGCCTACGGACTGGCTTTTTGTCATGATCAGGGTGTTGCAGACTGCTTTACTCCTACGGGTACATCTGTGTACGAGCTGCCCCAGCTTACCGGCTGTTTCAGTTATATGAGTTTTGAAGAAACATTAAACTGGATTTTAACATCCTGTCTTTATGCAAAGTCGTCAAATGATGCAGAGTGGATTAACAGTAAAACGAAAACTTTCCGCGACTGTCTTTCATCGGTGATTGCCCGCGATAAAAACGGCGACGGTATTCTTGATGTTGACTCCGACCGCTGCGGCGGGGGTGCTGAAATTACAACCTACGATTCGCTCGATATTAGTCTTGGACAGGCCCGAAAT
>JAKJFV010000070.1 GCA_022704725.1 Spirochaetota bacterium | reverse complement strand
TGGTCACCCTTGTATTTGCCATTTTTCAATGGAAGAGCATTAACTTTTCGATGGGCGATGAATCTTTAGATTCGCTTCCGGAAGTTCCCAAAAAGATGGAAACATACAGCAGAGGTGAAACAATAGCTTCTATGGTTATGGCACTCATCTTTTTTGTTGTCTTTTTAACAGTTCCAGAAATTTTCCGTGTTTTTGATGATAAGGGATTAAACTTTCCTGTTTTCCTTTCTGATGTAATACAAAGCAGATGGCCTCTCCTCGCAGCTGTAGTGCTCTGCGGATTACTGCGGGATGCTGTGCGGCTCATTATAAACGTACTCTAAAAACCTTTTTACTAGGTTCTATTTGTAATGCTGCAGCCATTCCCTTTACAATATTGTTTTTCATTGATGGAAAAATTTTCAATCCTGAGTTTTACTCATTTATGTCATCTCTTTTCTCAGAAGGTTTACCGGCTCTTTCGGTATTTTTCGGCAGTTTTTCACAGTTTTTCATGGGAATCGTCCTCTTTGCTCTGCTTTTGGATTCTATTGACGACTTTGTAAGAGCGGGAAAATAAGTATTCGACTTAATTATTGTGGTCTGGTATACTGTGTTGCATGATACAGTACCCGGATTACAGTAATTGTCTTGTTAATTTTTCTAATTCCATTCTTTCGTATTGTGGTGCAGCGACACATCATACCACGCTTCCACAAGCTGATGTATTGCTCAGCAAAAACCCGCGTCACCTTGTAGTCATCGTGCTGGACGGGCTGGGAATATCGGTATTGGAAAGGTATTTGCCGGAAGACAGTTTTTTGCGCCGTCATCTTGTAAGCGAATTTTCCTCTGTTTTTCCTCCAACTACAACTGCCGCACTAACAAGTATTGAAAGCGGTCTGGAACCCATAGAACACGGATGGCTCGGCTGGTCTCTATATTTCCCGGAAGAAGATAAGGTCATAAATGCTTTTTATAATACTATCAAAGAGACCGATATACAGGCCGCTCCCTATCATGCAGCGCAAAAACACTTTGACTATAAGAGCATTTATAGTCAAATAGGCGAAATGCAGAATGTTACAGTTAACCGCATCTATCCGTTTGGAAAAAATGCTTTTCCGGTTTTAGATGACTGGCTTAAGGAAATTGAGCGGGTTGTAAAGGAAGAGAAGGAGAGGAGCTTTACACTCTCATATTGGGGCGATCCCGATTATTCTCTTCACCAGTATGGTTCCCAAAATGAAAAAGTCCGCTTCCTTGTTAAGGACCTTGATGAAAAAATTGAAAATCTTTGTTCAAAACTAACAGACACGCTTGTGTTTATCACCGCAGATCACGGCCACACCGATATTGAAAATATTCTTCTGTCGGATTATCCGGAACTAACTGCAATGCTTGTAAGACCCTGTGCAATCGAAGCCCGCTCGGTAAGTTTTTTTGTTAAAGACGGCTGCCTCGAAGATTTCAAGGAGATGTTTTTGTCCCTTTTCGGCAAAGACTTTATGCTCATGACAAAACAGGAAGTTCTCGAAAAAAAACTCTTCGGCACTGCCGGCCTCGATACAGACACACTGAAGAAACACACTGCCAGCATTGGAGATTTCCTAGCGGTTGCATCAGGCAGTAAAGCTCTCCTGTGGAGTGAAAAATCCAAACAGTTTAAAAGTCATCATGCAGGTATTACAAAAGAAGAAATGATCATACCGCTCATTGCTGTAGAAACTTAATCTCAATAATAGCTTAAAAACAAAAACTCTTAATAAAACCCCGTCTGTAGAATAAATAGTAAGCCTCTTGGCTCATGCTCCTCGCAATGCTCATTTGACGAGTGAAACACAGCCCCAACGCGAGTGCAATAATGGCTTAAAAAAACAACACCTGAGAGAGGAAGGGAAAGCGGGATTCTGCTCATTTGACGAGTGAAACGCAGCCCCAACGCGTGTGCAATAATGGCTTAAAAACTCCATTTGAAAAGTAAGTAGAGAGAAGAAAGATACCCCTCTGCTCATTTGACGAGTGTAACGAGGAGTCATGAGCCAAGAGGGGTATCTTTCTTCTCTCAAGAATTGCTATTTGAACAATTCTTGTTTTTAAGATATTATGAAACCCTATGCATATATATTCTCTTGACAATGCATATTATCAGATATATTCTTATGTATAGGAGGATTTCCATGAGGACAACTCTTGATCTGCCTGAAACACTTCTTGACGAAGCCATGATGCTGACAAATATTCAGACAAAAACAGAAGTCATAAAGACCGCGCTTGTTAACCTGATCCAAAAAGAGAAGATTAAGGACATAAAAAGGTTTTACGGGAGACTTACTCTTGATATTGATTTAGATTCACTGAGGAAGCGGTAAGTGGTCTTAGTTGATTCATCGGTCTGGATTGCATATTTTAAGGGAACTATACCAGCTCAGTTTTTACATACATTAATTGATACGAATACTATCTGCATTAATGATTTAATTCTTGCAGAACTTGTACCATCAATAATTCATCATGAAGAGTTTGAATTAAAAGATCTTCTTCTTACAATAACGAACATTCCCTTAAAAGCAGATTGGAATGAAATAATTGAAATGCAGACAATAAATCTCAAAAACGGCATTAATAAAGTCGGAATTGCAGACTTATTAATTGCACAACATGTTAAGTCTAACGATTTGTCCTTATTTTCACTGGACCGGCATTTTCAATTAATGAGCCCCCTTCACAATTTCAAACTATGTAACCCCTCCTAAGCCCCTCACGCGTGTGAAAGAATGTCTTATAAACTAATAAATCGACAAAACTTGGTTGGGAGAATACAAAAATACCTCTGCTCATTTGACGAGTGAAACGAGGATGAGCCGCTAGCCCGCGTCGCGGCGATACTCTCTGCTGTACCCCATACATTCCGAAGGATGAGCCGCTAGCCGGCGTCGCGGCGATACTCTCTGCTGTACCCCATACATTCCGAAGGAATGACATGAGCAAAGAAGCCCTTTTTATCCTCCTCTCCCCATTTGATACTTTTATTTTTTTAAGATATTATGAAACCCTATGTTTGGCGATTCTCATTTCCACTTATCCTATCTCGATTCTTACGGCATAGACACCGCATCAATCATGCAGTCTTTGGCAAAGGGGAAAGTTCCTTTTCTGCTCGATATTGGTACTCATTGTGATGATCTTCCAAAACGCATTGCTCTAGCAGACTCTATAGTATCTTCCGCTGCCTCAACCAGTGCTGAAAGCGCTGATCATATACAGAAAAATCTCTATTTTGCATCCGGTATTTGGCCTGCTCCCGAGGCTATTGCTGATCGTTTTACACAGATGGCGGAACTGGAACATCAAATTCATACTTTTAGAAATAATGGTTCTGCGCATTTTAAAGGCTCCTCTTTAATAGCTGTCGGCGAGTGCGGGCTTGATCATCATTGGAACGTTGATGGTCCCGATAACCGCGATAAGGATTCATTTTCTCCTTCCTTACTGCATGCAGAGGCAGAAATGTTTGAAATGCACCTGAATCTCGCAAAAAAGCTTAATCTTCCCATCATTGTACACAGCAGGGATGCTTTTGACGGGACATTAGCATGTATAAAAAACTGCGGATATAACAAGGGCATAATTCATTGTTATTCATACGGCATAGAAGAGGCGAGGGCCTTTATTGATTTAGGCTGGTATATTTCGTTTTCGGGTTCTGTAACCTATGCAAAAAGAAGCAAAATAGAAGCTGTGCATGAATTAGTAAGATTTGTACCTAAAGACCGTCTGCTGCTTGAAACAGACGCGCCGTATTTAGCACCAGTCCCGAATAGAGGAAAGACAAATACTCCGCTTTTTATAAAAGACACATACTCCTTTGTATCGCAGGCCTTGTGTATGGATTCTGTATCTTTATCTGAGCTGGTTAAAAAGAATTTTAATTCATTATTTGGACTGAGCTGATTTTTTTTCGGCAATAAAATGTTCGTATGCTGCTATGCTGGCGGCAAGTACGGTATTGCCCAAGGGACCGCGTCCTACCCAGTCGCTTCCTTCGTTTATATAAAGACCGTCTAAAATTCCCTGTAAATCTTGAATACTGCACGATGGATCGTGTTCACACCGTCTTTGCAGACCGCGTAATTCTTCTTCGAAAACTTCGTTATATTTTTCATCAATCCATTGTGTTGTTTCGCTCATGAACAGAATATACTGTTTTTTTTGTTCATTTTCAAGTATACTTACTATATGAAACAAACTGATGTTACCGTATCTACCGATGATGATATTCATTTGCGCTCTCAAAAAGGGCTGGATCAGCTGCTTGATGCAGTAGCTGCTGTTGATGATCCTGAATTTCTAAAAGAGTTTTTTACCTGTTTATTTACTCCTGCCGAGCTTTACGACATTGGTAAAAGATGGCTTTTAGTTAATGAAATTGATAAGGGAACAACACAGCGCGATATTGCCCGTATGTTTAAAATGAGTTTATGCAAGATTACCCGCGGTTCAAGGGAGTTAAAGAAGGAAGGCAGTGCTTTCCGGCGTATGATAGATATTACAAAAAAACAAAAATAGGGCTGTATTGGTGACAGCCCTATTCCGTTACCTCAGCAATTCAGCTGCTTCTGTTTTCTGCCAGCGGACAGCAATGTCTCGTGGTGTTTCCCCGGAAATATTGCGCGCCTGTCTGTCCAGTCCCATTCCAAGTACCTTTTGCAAAATACTTATATCTGCAAGTCTTGCTGCATAATGCAGGATTCCTTCACCGGCTATATCAACCTTATTGCCTGCGTATTTTACCATGCTGTCAAGAAGCGCTGTCTGCTTTGTGAGCGCTATAGAAAGGGCGCATTCACCGGAATTATCAGTTATATACATATCGGCTTCCTGTTCAATTAAAAGCTGTACATGTTCTTTCATCCCGTTTTTTGCTGCAATTACTAGGGGGGTTATTCCTTCACGATTTCGTGTATTTACCGGATAATTCATCGAGAGAAGCAGAGAAAGGACAGAGGGGTCTGCCTTTTTCTCAATAGCAATGTGAAGCGGTGTATTGCCGTCTGAATCAATGAGTCTGGAGTTTGTACCCAGCACTGCTTTTATAACATCATTACCCTTGAGTATAACAAGTGAAAAAGGCGTTGTTCCGTGTGCATCGCGCGACAGCGGATTTCCTCCTGCATCCTGTACAAGTTTAATAAGTTCAATATTTCCGCTTTCTGCAGCTTCATGGTAGGCATTTCGGCCGTACATCTCCTGCACCAGAGGAGAAGCTCCCTTTCTTAACAACAGCGAGACAATACTGCCGTTTCCGCTTTGTATTGCGTCCATGAGTACTGTTCTACCCGTTGCATCGTAGGCATCAATATTGGCACCGCTGTCGAGTAAAAGATTTGCCATAGCTATACGGGAAGAGCGCGCAGCCTGCGACAAGGGTGTTTTTCCGGCAAGGTTTTGTGCATTAAGGTCTGCTTTCAGCTGAATAAGTTTCATCGCAGAATTTTTTGCATCCCAGCGGACACAGGCATGCAGAGGCGTATTGCCCAGGTAGTCACGGGCTTCTTTATCGGCCTTATTTTTCACTAAAAGATCTATTGTTGTTGTTGTATCCGATTTTACGGCATTGAATAATGGCGTTTCACCGTTTGCATTTTGAGAATTAGGATTTCCGCCTTTTTCAAGTAAGACCGCAGCTGCATTATCGAGTTTCCATTCAGCTGCATAGTGCAGGGGCGTATTTCCCGTTCCGTCAACCGATTTAATTACTTCGGATGTGAGTATCCATTCCTGCACATCGCCCCCGGCCATTAATGCAAGGCGCAGAGGAGAATAGTTTTCATTGTTGGACGTAAATACATCAGCTTTTTTAGCAAGAAGCAGTTCTCCAATGCCTCTTCTGTTTTTCTGCACGGCAATATACAGTGCCGAGTCGCCGTTTTTATTCCTGTCATCGACATCACTGGTCAGTGTCAGGAGGTATTTCACCTGATCCAGCGCAGCGTTATTTTCTACTGCAAGATGAAGTGCTGTATTGCCGTATGAATCGCGGGATGAGACATTATCAGCATTGACCAAAATTTGAAGAAGCTCGAGCATTGTAGCATTTTTTTCAGGACTCAATACTCTGGAAAGGGGAGAGGTTCCCTGGTTATCTTCTGCATGAATATCCGCACCTCTTTTTGCAAAAAACTCAACATGCTCTTTTCTCTGTCTTTCTATGGCGAGCGCCAGAGGGGTAATTCCCTGCTTATTTCTTCCGTTTACATCTGCCCCATACTGCTGTAAAAGCTGCAGTACTTGAATGTCCATGCTGTTCATTGTTGCAATGTGAAGGGGCGTATCGCCGTACATATCTTTTGCATTCGGGTTGGCCTTGTATTTTAAAAGCATTTCATAAATTGCAAGCCTCTTGCTGTTGTCTATAACAAGCAGCAGCGGCGATTTTCCCAAACTATCCTGGGAATCCGGGTCTGCGCCGGATTGGAGGAGAAGCTGTACTATTGCGGTTTGACCGTAGCGGCAGGCTTCATGAAGAGGAGCGGATCCTAAAATGTCCTTAGCCTTTGTTTGAGCCCCCCGTTCAAGAAGGTATTGCACAATAGCTGAATGACCAAAAATGGAAGCGAAGTGAAGCGGTGTCTGGCCGTCATCAAAACGCAGATTAGGATTTCTTGTTTTAACAGAATCTTCAAAATAGCTGAAATAACCGCGGACAGGAGCTGCATTTGCTATTATGAGCGAGGCTGCGATTTTAACACCTTGCAGGCTCTCGTTTTTACTGTACGCGAGCAAAAGCGGGCTTTTCCCCTCATTATCTTCGACAGAAAGAGGAATTTTTTTCTGTATTGCATATTCAAGAGCCTCTGTATTTTCCCAGTCAACAAGATAATGAACAAGAGATCTGCCGTTAACATCGCGCATTTGTCCTGTTTTTGTTGTAATCACTACATCGAAATAGTCCTGTCCCTTAGCCAAGGCCAGCTCGAGTGCTGTTTTATTTTGTCCGTCCCGGGCGAAGATGGTGCCGTCTGCAGCAGCAATAATTTTTGCACTTTCTTTTCCGTCATTTTTCAGGGCGAGATGAAGGGGTGTGTCGCCCTGATGATTTTTTAACTCAGTGTTAGCACCCTTGTAAATAAGAAAGGTGACCAGCTCGCTGTCGTTAATTTGAGACGCTGCATGAAGTGCTGTATTGCCGTTTTCATCCATGGAGTTAATATCAATTTTTGCCTGGAATAATTCTTTTGCTTCCGTGCTCCTGCCCGAAAGAATCATCTGCTGAATAGTCTGTGTTGAGTTTTTCTGCTGCACCGGTTCTTCTGTCTTAGTTCCCGTTTTTGTTTGTGTTGAAGTACAGCTTGTTAAAAAAAACAGTATAAAAAATGCAGCTGCTGAAAAATGTATTTTTTTTATGTTTATCATTACCGGCTCCTGAATTGCTTTATGGTATATACTATATGTATCGAAAGAAAAACGGCTCATTATAAGCATTAATTTACGGTAAAGCGTTTAATGAGCTTTTGTAAGGAGAATATAGTGGCTAACTCAATATACCAAAAAATGACACATGAAGAATTATTGGATGTATTGGACATGTACTCAAAAAACTGGCTCGCTATGGATGGCGTATGGTTCCAATCTGTCGAAAGAAAATACGGTATGGAAGAGGCAATTGAACACGATGAAAATGCGTGGAGGGTGTATACAGTTGCAGAAGCTAAGCGTATAA
>JAKJFV010000006.1 GCA_022704725.1 Spirochaetota bacterium | reverse complement strand
AAACAATTTTATGTTATTCAGGCCGCGGTGAAAATGGTATAGCAGGCGCTGCATCCAACCATCAGTGTTATGCGAATGTTGTATTAGTTCCTTCTTCTAAAAGAGACCGGCGTGTTCAGGAAATCATACTGCAGATGCAGGAAGTTGTTTCGGCCCGCATTCCTGATGCAAAAGTTCAGGTTACTAACGGCGGTTTCGATAAGCTCGTAGGGTTTGTTTCAGGAGGCGGAGGCTACGGACTTAAGCTTACCGGAGAAAACATGGATCAGCTTTACAGTACAGCAAAAGAAATCGAAGCTGTTCTTGCAAAAGACCCCGACATTGTCACTACAAGTATTGACACCTCATTTGATATAAGCACGATGGTTATTGACATGAGCCAGGAATACCTGAGTTCTCTCGGCATTACAAGCTATGAGGCCGGTATTACAAGCGCCATACTTTTTCAGGGTATGGATGCAGGGCGATTTAAAAATGACACAGACGGAACCCGCTATAATATACGGCTGGAATCTGATATTACAGGAAAAAAGATTACTCCGGATGATATTGCCAATGTCCACATTGTTTCTTCTTCCGGCAAAAATGTTTCATTTGCAAGCATTGCCGATATTCGGGTTGACGAAAGCGTCTCTCAGATTAACCGCAAAAACAGAGCAAAAACAATAAGTATTTCCGGGTATTTATCAACAGAGGATACAACCGGGGTTAATAACCGGATGCAGGCCTATTTGGACAAACACCCGCTTCCTGCCGGTATAAAAAGCGAAACCGGCGGTATGATGGAACTTCTGGGAGACTCGCTTACTCCTATGATCATGGGTCTTCTCATTGCATGGTTTTTGGTATACACCGTTATGGTTCTGCAGTTTGAACGATTCCAGCAGCCCTTCATTGTTATGGCAACTATTCCTTTCTGCATAATAGGCGTAGTACTGGGCCTGTTGATGTTCGGCTCCACACTTAGCTTAATAGCAATGCTTGGTATAGTTTCTCTGGGAGGTATTGTTGTTAACAACGGAATTATCCTCATTGACTACATGAACCTCTTACGTTCGCAAAAAGAAAAGGATGACTCGACAAAGGAAGATCGCATTCAGATTCTTGAATCAAGTGTAATTGACGGAGCGGCGAGCAGAATTAAGCCGATTTTTATGACAACCTTAACTACCATGCTCGGTGTTGTTCCTATGGCTTTCTCGCGCGGAGAGGGAGCAGAAATGTATGCTCCTCTTGGACAGGCTATAGCAGGCGGATTACTAAGTTCCACCGTAATTACCCTGTTTATAATTCCAATACTGTATTTTGTCTCAGAAAAAGGCAGAATACAAAAAAAATCAGATAAAAAAACTGCGGAGGTTTTTCATGATACAGACAAAAAATAAAATACTAAAATCAATCATTATCACCAGCCTGATAATTTTTGCAATTTCATGCTCATCGGTTTTTTCTGCCGGTGTAAGCGGCCGTGTAGTTGATTCGGAAAGCACCAGCTCCCCGAAGGAAGGGATTCCCGATGTAACGGTATTTGCCTACATTGATGAAGCTGCGCGTGACGCAGATTTTGATGAATGGACTGCAGGTTCCCGGTTTTCACCGGCAACAACGGAACACTACATCGGGCAAACAAGTACAACCGATGACGGCTCTTTCACTATAGGCCGTATTGTATGGGAATCAAAGTCGCCCGAATTTGGAAAGACTGCCGATTTTACTCCTGTTTACCTGCTGTTTTTTCATGAAAACTTCGGACTGGTAAAAAACACGAATAATGCAGTTATTATGTCGGACAGCACCTCCAATGTAATTTACCAGGAAATGACAAGCGTTAGAAAATCGACCTCGCTTGAGATTCAAATTCGAAATGCTGTTTCAGATGCCTTATTAAACACAGCAGTAAATACAATAGTCAGTGTTCCTCAATTAAGCGGTACTATTGAATATGAAATATCGGTTACAGGTTCTGCACCGCTGCTTATAAGCTACCCCAGATTTGCCTCAGACGGCATCACCCCTTATACACCCGAGGTATCTATAACGTACAGCCAGCTGGGTTCGGACATCGATTATAAGGCCTGTAACTTTAATGCAGAAGAAAACCTTTTCACATTTTTAGAAACCCCGTCGGTGACAAAAACAGTCTCCGGTTCAACGTATCCTGTAAGGCTCTATATGAAAACCAGGAATCATGCAATGAGCAGTATGAGCGGACAAATAATATACAGTCCTGAGACTGGATCTCTTGATGAAGGAACTACAGCAGATGATAATGTTATAATTATGCTTGCCTACAAGACCGGCGAGAAGTTTATCCAGTATTCCGAAAGCTCAGCAAAGGTAAGAACGTCTTCATCCGGTGACGGAGCTAACGGCACAAGAATACGGCACGGCCTTTTTTCCGGACTTGGACAGGGAATTTCATGGATAAATGAAACATACGACGGCAAATATGATGTTAAAACTATCTACATAATTGTAGACAAAGATAACGATGAAAAAATAAGCATTGATGATTTTTACTACGAAAAAACAGTACGTTCAGATGAAGGAAATTTGAACCTGGGTATTTTAAGCAGCAGCGTCCATGGTACTGTAAGTAATGAGCAATTATAATGAGTAAAAAATATTCTTTAGTTAAAACAGGATTTTTACTTCTCTTTTTAAGCGTTCTTCTTTTGGGAATAAACGCGCAGACCATGTATTCCTTTGAGGATTTAATAAATCTCATGGAAAACGATAATGCGGAACTTCAAAAAGCAAAACAGGATTTTGTGCAAAGCACACTGGATGTAAAAGATGCAAAGGCAGGTTTTTTTCCGCAGGCAGTCTTAACGGCAGCAGGAACGTATATGTTTAACCCGATGATGGATGACATTACAATTAATGTTGATGAGCTGCTTTCCGGTATTTCATGGCCGGGCGGTTTAAAACCTGAACCGACGGGACAATACTTGAAGCTTTATGACGGAATGGAAAATACTCAATACTCCTTTACTTTGGACATTACACAACCGGTATTTACTTGGGGTAAACTTACGAATGCTGTTAAGCTGTATAACGAAGTGAGCGACATTAAAAAACTTCAGCTCGATAGTAAACGAGAGCAGCTTGCGGCAGAATTAAAAACCCGGCTTGCAAGTGCTCATTATATTGGACAAATTCTGGAGCTCTTAGAGGTTCAGAAAAATTACACAGAACGCCTTTTAAAAATATCTGAAGAAGCATGGGGACAGGGTGCGCTTTTGTACCAGGATTTACTGGATGCACGCATTCAAGCTAAAGAAATTGATATTGCCTCTGTAGAAATAAATGATCAGTTTTCATCTCTAATCCTGGGAATCGAAAAAATAACAGGGCTAAAAAACCTGACAAGGGACCAGCTCAACTTTGTTCCGGATGATGATGGTGCAGTATACAATACAGAAGAGCGCAAAACACTCATGGATATGGCATTAAACGATAAGCAGGAAAGCATTGTTATTCTAGCTAAACTGGAAAAAGTCAGCGAATATTCTAATAAGATCGCAAAGGCATCTGTCTATTGGAAGCCGGATCTTGCATTAAATATTTCTCTGGGCTACAGCGGCTCCAGATTTCCTCTGATCGAAACTGACTGGTACAGAAAAAATGACTATTCTGCAAATGCAACCATTGCAATTAGAACAACAGTATTTGACGGCGGCAAAAAGCTCAATGATATTAAAAGAACTCAAAGCGTATATGAATCTTCACAGGCAGACGCTGAACAGGCCAGAACTTCTATTGCACAAAATTTGACACAGCAGTTCAATGCGGTTGATCTTTCATTGGCAAAAATTGAATACCAGAGACTAAAGATTGAGAATTTTGATTCTAAAATTGCTCAGCAGAGACAGCTTTTTGAAAGCGGATACGGCGCCGAAACAGCTCTTATTCAGGCAGAAATTGAAAAAACATCTGCGCAAATTCAGCTTCTGCAGCATTCCCTGAGTCTTGCGAATGCCCGCTATGTTATTGAATACTTAAGTTCTCTTCCTTATTGACATTTATTGGATGAGCGTTTATAAGTGATGAAATCCTTTTTTTATAATGGATTGTTAGTTTTATTTTGAGGTTTGCATGTCCGTACGTTTTCCATTCCGCACTAATTTAGGAAGAAATTCTTCTGCAAAGGATATGACATCAGGCGAGCCGATGAAACTCATCTTCGTCTTTTCTATCCCCCTGCTCTTAGGCAACCTGTTTCAGCAATTTTACAGTCTTGTCGACACAATTATTGTAGGAAGACTTTTAGGTACCAATGCTCTGGCTGCTGTCGGTTCTACAGGCGCCATGAATTTTCTTATTCTTGGTTTTGTATACGGCCTGACATCTGGTTTTGCAGTAATCACAGCACAAAAATTCGGTGCAAAAGACATGGAAGGGTTACGGCAGTCGTTTGCAGAAAATATAAAACTCAATGCCTTGAGCATCATAGTGTTTACAGCGCTGTCCCTCCTCCTTGCAAAACCAATACTTCTATTAACTAATACCCCGTTGGAAATTCTACACGACGCCTACACCTATATAGCTATTATATTTATCGGTATTTTTTCCATGGTATTATACAACATGGCTGCATGCATATTGCGAGCCATGGGAGACAGCAGAACACCCCTGTATTTTTTAATCATCTCATCGATTTTGAACATAGTACTCGACATAGTGTTTATTCTGGTTTTTAAAATGGGTGTTGCGGGCGCTGCATGGGCAACTGTTATTTCTCAAGGGTTTTCCGGTATTCTTTCTGTCATTCATATAATAAGAAAATTTCCTGTATTGCGACTGCGAAAAAAAGATTTTAGAAAGGACTGGTGGTTCAGCTATCAGCATTTAAAAATCGGACTTCCAATGGCCTTTCAATTTTCTATAACAGCTATAGGCGTCATAATTCTGCAGGGAGCCTTAAACCTTTTTGGAGCAGACAAGATTGCAGCCTATACAGCAGCTCAAAAAGTTGAACAGCTGGTAGCAGTGGGGGCCGGAACATTCGGTGTAACAATGGCAAACTACGCCGGACAGAATTTAGGTGCACACCGCATAGACAGAATTAAAGAGGGAACAACCAAGGGTTCCATACTAACAACAGCTTTTTCACTTATGGCAATGGCAATTGCCCTTCTCTTTCCTGATCAGCTTACGTCATTATTTATAGACGCATCCAGCGTATCCGGACAGGCAGTAATCGAGGCTTCGAGAATCTACCTCCGCGGTACAGCTCCCTTTTATCCTGCATTGTTTATGATTTTTATTTATAGAAATGTTCTTCAAAGTATTGGAAGAGGTTTTATGCCGCTCATGGCAGGTTTTGCAGAGCTTATAGCCCGCACACTTGCGGCATACACCTTTCCTCTCGTATTCGGTTTTTTGGGAATAGCATTGGCAGGACCCTTTGCATGGTTCGCCGCAGTTATTCCCCTTTGTATTGCATATTTTGTTATTATACGGAAATTGTCCTAGTACCGCGGCTCATGGCTGTGAGACCGGTCCTTACCAGCTCAATAATTCCGAACGGTTCTAAAAGACGTATTAAACTTGCAATTTTTTCTTCGCTTCCGGTTGCTTCAATAATCAATGAATCAATACCGACATCAACAATATGAGCGCGGAAAATATTTGCAGTTTCTATAACACCGACACGGTTTGCGCCTGCGGCATTCACCTTGATCAGAGCCATATCGCGGACAACAGTTTCGGAAGCGGCACAATGTTCAATTGATAATACCTCAACCAGTTTTGAAAGCTGCTTTTCAATCTGTTCAAGAATATATTCATCACCTTGAACAACAATCGTCATTCGCGATTGGTTGGGATTATATGTTTCACCGACAGTCAAGCTGTCAATGTTATAGCCTCTCCGGCTGAATAATCCGGATACACGGCTTAAAACACCCGCGTGGTTTTCTACCAGTACAGAAAGTACGTATCTCATATTGTCCTCCGTTACATTAAAACATCGGCTTTAACCGCAATTTTATCAGTTTATTTCGTAGTATTTACCAAGAAGACGTACATCTTCTGCAACACCTTTTAGATCGTTAACTGCCTTATCTATTATAGTTCCATCCTGCCCATTTGCTAAGGCTAAATCTGCATAAAACATATACCGCCAGGGCTGTCCCTGTATAGGGCGTGACTCGAGGCGTGTCATATTTAAGTTCAAATCCTGAAATACCCCGAGACAGTGAAGAAGCGCACCGGGCTGGTTTTTTGCACAAAAACACACACTGGACATTGCGCTGCCCTTAGCAGAAGAAGCATCATTTGAAGAAAAGCCTTTTGCATCAATGCTGACGGCCGTTGTGTTGTTTGCACTAATGAGTATAAAACGGGTATAATTATTCGGATCTGTTTCAATTCCTGTTCTTATAACTTCAAGCTTAAAACCCTGAGCTGCAGTAACAGATGATATTGCAGCATTTTCCAAAGATCCTTTTTCTTGAACGAGTCTGGCTGCTCCGGATGTCGATGTACATTCAACCTCTTCCCACTGCTGATTTTCAATATACTCGCTGCACTGAGCTAAACCCTGAGGATGAGAATAAACGGTCTTAATTGTTTTTTCCGAAGCGCCTTTAATTCCAAGCAGGGCATGTTCAATTCGAAGCTTAATGCTGCCGGTAATTGATATATCTTCAAATCTCATAAGATTGTCAAAATTTTCAAACACCGACCCTGCAAGGCTGTTTTCGATGGGAATCATTCCGTAATCGGCCTTTCCATCCTGTACTGCCTGGAATACCTCGCGGAAATTTTTATACGGCAGAATATGAGCACAGTTGTCAAAATAATGAAGAATAGCAAGTTCTGCATACGCGCCCCGCACTCCCGAATATGCACAGGAAATTGTCTGCTCTGCCTTTTTTGGAGCCTTTCCGGCTGTATTAATAACCGGTATTTCCGATCGAATTCTGGAAACCTCTTTTCCGACAACGGGAGAGAGCACCGCTATGTCGCGCATAAGTTTATCAAACTGCTCCGGATACAAAGACTGAGGCCCGTCGGACATTGCCTTGTCTGGATTATGATGAACTTCGACAATTATACCGTCTGCACCGGCGGCAACAGCAGCTAAACCCATTGGAGGAACCTTGTCTCTAATCCCGACAGCATGGCTGGGATCAACAATTATGGGCAGATGTGTCATTGATCGGAGAATTGGAATAGCAGAAAGATCGAGCGTGTTGCGCGTTGCTTTTTCATAGGTACGAATACCCCTTTCACACAAAATAACCTTATCGGTTCCTGAGGAAAGCAGGTATTCAGCTGCCATAAGCCATTCTTCGATTGTTGCAGAAAGGCCGCGTTTTAAAATAACCGGTTTATTAAGCTCGCCGACCCGTTTTAAAAGCTCAAAGTTCTGCATATTCCGTGCGCCGATCTGAAAAACATCAACTAAATCTCTCATGACAGGAATATGTTCTGTAGATACAATCTCGGTAACAATGGGCAGTCCGTAGGCATCTCCTGCCTCTTTAAGAATTTTTACGCCTTCTTCACCCATACCCTGAAAAGCATAGGGACTGGTTCTGGGTTTATAGGCACCGCCGCGAAGCATCACTGCACCGCCAGAGGCAACACGCTTGGCAATTTCCATCATCTGTTCCCGGCTTTCAACGGCACAGGGACCGGCTATGGAAACAATTCGAGTACCCCCGATCCTTATAATTTGTCCTCTGTTATTGGGAACTTCTACAATGGTATTGTCTCTTTTAAACTCGCGGCTTGCCATCTTGTAGGGTTTTGAAATAGGAATAACCCTGTCAACGCCGGGAAGAATTTCTACTTCTCGGGGATCAATGGACATATGCCCTACAGCCCCGAAAATTGTTTCTTCTTCACCCGCAATTTCGTTTACCTTGAAGTGATTTCTTTCGAGAAAATCTTTCAAGTTCTTTTTATCAAGCTCGGGAATTCCCTTTTCTAATACTATTACCACAATAAACCTCTTTTTATGCTTCCATATTCCAGGACACAGTTCGTAAGATATCGCCGAAAACACCGGCCGCAGTAACACCTGCCCCTGCTCCGTAACCGCGAATGGTCATAGGAATTGGGGTATACCGCGCAGTATGGAAGACGAAGGCATTTTCACACCCTTTAATTGTATACAAAGGATGTTCAGGTCCTACTTCCAGCATTCCGACGCTGCATTTTCCGTTTTCAATAGAAGCGGCCATGCGCAGCACCTTGTTTTCTTTTTTCAAGGCTGTCATTTTTTCTGCAAAATATACATCAAGTTTTGGAAGATTTTTAATAAACTCATCAACAGAACCTGAATCGTCAAATTCTTTAGGAAATACCTTATTTATTGTAATGTCTTCCAGTTCAACTTCCATACCGGCTTCGCGTGCAATTATAAGAGCCTTGCGGGCAACGTCTAAGCCGCCAAGATCATCTCTGGGATCCGGCTCGGTAAAACGCTGTTCGCGGGCCTCAAGCACTGCCTGACTAAAGGAGACACCCTCATCAAGGCGTCCAAAAATATAAGATAGGGATCCAGACATTATGCCGTAAAAACCGGTAAGTTTGTCTCCGCTTTTGAACAAATTCTGCAGAGTGTCGATAATTGGAAGCCCTGCACCGACATTTGTCTCGTAGAGGAATCTTCTGTGCATAGAATTCGCCACAGTGCGGAGCTCCCGGTAATAGTCCATGGACATAGAATTAGCCCGTTTATTCGGCGTTGTAATATGCATTCCTGCTTTAAATATGTCGATATAGCGGTTGGGAAGATCATAGGAAGCGGTACAGTCGACAAAAATCGGATTAAGCGGCTTGGCCTCTTTTACAAAGTCCAAAATTTGGTCGAGGTTTGTCGGTTTTCCGTGTTTTTGAACATCGGCCCTCCAGTCTTTTAAATCAAGCCCCTTTTCATCCATAACCATGCCGTCAATATTTGCAATTGCGAGAACCTTAATATCAATACCCTGAGAAAGAAGTTCAGCCTTTTGATCGCGGATCTGATCAAGCATTGCTCCGCCGATTGTTCCTGCACCAAAGGCAAATACTTCAATAGTTTGAGCCTGATTAAAGAAAAATAAGTGCGCTACACGGACAGCAACATCGCCGTATTCACCGCTTATAACAACTGATATTGACCGCTCGGATGATCCTTGAGCAATAGCCAGAATATTTATGTCGCGGGAGGCTAAAGAATCAAAGAAGGTTCCTGCAACACCGCGTTTTTTCTTCATGCCGTCGCCGACAATAGACACAATGGCACAGTTTTCCTGTACTTCGATCGGATTAATCAGCTCTTCGCGAATTTCCAGATCAAACTCTGCAGAGAGCACGGACCGTACAAGAGAAGCAGAGGATTCTTTAACACAAAAACTGATAGTATATTCAGAACTTGACTGAGTTATAAGAAGCATTGATACACCGGCACGGGAAACGGCAGAAAAAATACGGGCAGCCGTTCCATGCTTACCCCTCATACCGGAGCCGGAAACACTGATCATAGCAGTATGCTTAAAGCAGGATATGCCGCGCACAGCTCCTGTTGTCGAATAATCGAAATCAAACGGTCCCTTGCCTATGCGGGTGCCCCGGGCAGAGGGATTATGACTGTTTAAACTCCAAGCTTCAATATTTTTTGCAGCTAAGGGGGCAAGTGTTTTTGGATGAAGAACCTTTGATCCGAAGAATGAAAGTTCCATCGCCTCTTCATACGTCATGTCGTCAACAACAATAGCATCGTGAACAATTCTCGGATCTGCGGTATAAATACCGTCAACATCGGTCCAAAACTCAACTTTTGCACTGTCCAGTGCTGCACCAATAATTGCAGCCGAAAAATCTGAGCCGTTTCTTCCTAAAAGCCCCATAACAGGTTCTGAATCCGGATTTTTTTTCCAGCCGCAGACAAAGCCCGGAAATAGAAGAACACGGGAAGAAGATGCTTTTTTACCATCCCGGTAGGGAGCAAAGGCAGCAAAGGTGTTGGTATATTCCGGATCTCCTTCGCTTTGACTGCCGAATGTTAGAATTACAGTTCTCGAATCAATGAGCTCAACAGTCTGTTTTTGAGCTTTTAAAATACCCTTCATAATGGGGGCACTCAAAAGCTCGCCTATTCCCATAATCCTGCAGTGAACAGATTCCGGACATTCGCCGAAAGCAGAAACTGCGGTAAGGAGTTTTTCATAATCTGATAAAACAGGAGAAAGTTCTGCCATGACAGAATCTTTATTAAAACCTGGAAGTTTTTCTGCAAGTTCGCCGCAGATTGTTTTATGAATTGTTTCAATTTCTGTAGTAAAGGTTGTGGGATTAGTACCGGTCTGGACAGCATCGATGCTTTCCTGTAATTTGTTCGAGACGCCTGCAACGGCAGATACCACAACACTAATGCGGTCTGCTTCGGCCCTTGAAATCATGATAGCGGCAGAGTTCATCATCCTTTGGGCATTTGCCATAGATGTTCCGCCGAATTTTAGTGTAATCATACAATCCTCACAGTCTACTAAATATTTATGCAAAAACTATAGCAAAAAATGGAAAAATATTCCAGTAGTAACATAAAATTACATCATGGAGATAAATATCTTGTTTTTTTAACAAAATAAATCTATAATATCTCTATAAAAAGTTGGGTCCGTACAGGAGCTATGAGTGCCATACAGTCTACAATACGATATAAGCGGATTATTAATTCTCATCGTGATTATAAGCTTATTCTATTTCAAAAGGACTTTACCCTCGTATCCGAATAGAACATTCGCCCTTTTAGTAATAACTATTTTCTTATCTGTTTTCTTTAATCTTATTAGGTATGCAGTTTTTTCATATTTCTCATTAAGCCCTTCCTTTGCACTGTGGTTCTACGGACTTCATCTGCTTTTAATATCTATAGTGCCGGTTCCCTTTGTACTCTATATTTGTGCACTCACCAATACGCTGGATTTTCTTTCCCGCAGTAAATTAAGATTTCTGCTTCTTGCACCGCTTCTTATCAATATAATTCTCACAGCTGTTTCTTTTAAGTATCCTCTTATTTTTACCGTCGATGAGAACAATGTATATATAAGACTTCCTCAGGTTTATATTATCTATTTCTTTATGTTTTGTTATCTGGCTGCAGGCTTTGTTATATTAATAAAAAACAGGCGTTCTGTGCCAAAAATGTCTGTACACATCATTTTTCTTTTTTCAGTAACATCTTTTATATCTTCCTTGTTTCAGATGTATTTTCCCGACTCCTCAATGCACAGCCTTATTATTTCGCTTAATGTTCTTATTGTTTCGCTCACCGTTCAAAAAAGCGAAGACACAAGCGATGCAATAACAGGATTGTATAATCAGACAGCCTTTGAAGCGATGAATTTTAAACGGTTTGTTGGCGGAGAAAAATTTCATATTCTCGGCATTGTCTTTGATGATCTGCCCTTTCTAACAAGCACGCTCGGGATGAGGCACATACATGAGCTTCTAAAACAATCTTCTGCGTTTCTTAAAAATACTTTAAAAAATGTTGATGTGTATCATTTTAATGATGGGAAATTCTGCATTGCATTTAGGAATAATGATCTTGAAGCAGTATATGAATGTATAGATGCTATAAAAGAGCGTTTTGTGCATCCGTGGAAGTTAAACAGCATAGAAGTAAAAATATTCCCCCGTATTTCAATTATATCGTGCCCTAAAGATGCAGACAGTACAGAAACCGTTATTGAATTGTTTGAGCTGCTTTCAAGCGACGATAAATACAAACAGGAAGGTGTAATTCTGGCATCTTCCATGGATACCGCTATTCGAAAAAGATCTGCCTATATTGACCGCACAGTAAAAAATGCGATCAGCGAAGGCTTACTCGATGTATTTTATCAGCCTATTTACTGTACGAAACAGAAAAGAATAATTGGTGCGGAAGCCCTAATACGAATGAAGGATGAACGGGGAAAATATATTTCTCCCGAAGAATTTATACCGATTGCAGAAAAAAACGGGACCATCCTCCGGCTTGGAGAATTTGTGTTTGAAAAGGTTTGCAGACTCCTGTCGGAAATTAAGCCTGAAGACTTCGGGATTCAAAAAATTGATATTAACCTTTCTGTTGTACAGTGTATGCAGGAAACATTAGCGGATCAAATTCTAAACATTGCAAGTTTATATAGAATTCCTTCATCTCTTTTAAATCTGGAAATAACAGAAACTGCAGCTGCCTACTCACAGGATACTTTAAAATCAAACATGAATAAATTATCCGTTGCCGGCATTGAACTTTCCCTTGACGATTACGGTTCGGGATATTCAAACATCGGCTATATGATAAACCTCCCCTTCGACATGATTAAGATTGATAAAAGCATTGTGTGGAATGCCTTTCTTGATGATAAATCGTATACAGCCCTCGCTTTTACGATCTCGATGATTAACGCCTTAAAGATGACAGTCCTTGCAGAAGGCATTGAAACGAAAGAGCAGGCAGACAGTCTTACGAGTTTAGGCTGCCACTTTCTACAGGGATACTATTTTTCTGAACCTCTTCCAAAAGATGTATTTCTGCAGCTTTTACATCATCAAAATATCGAGCTTAAGGCGCAGGGTCTTATCTTTGAAAAGGGCGCAAAGCCTGCAGAAGAGATGAATCACATTAAGAAGCCTTCTTTTACCGGGACGGGATATGGCAGCTTAGCCGGTATAGAAGAACTTGAGGAGCTTGACAGCATTGAGGAAGCAGATGCCTAAAACAAATACGGAGACTAATAAATGAAGGTATTACTGATCGGAGCAAGCAGAAAACCTGAACGCTATGCGTATCTTGCGTTTCATAGACTGAAAGAAGCAGGTCATGATGTGGTGTTGTTTAACCCGGCGATCGAAGATGTCGAAGGGCATCCTGTATGTAATGACTTGCGCACAATTAAAGAAGATATTCACACCGTAACACTCTATGTCGGCGAAAAGAATCTTATACCGCTTGTCTCTGATATTATTGATTTAAAACCAAAACGAATAATTTCTAATCCGGGAACTGAATGCGAGGCCATGAAGACAGCCTGCGAACAATACGGTATAGAATATATTGAAGCCTGCATCCTGGTAATGCTTAAAACTAAGCAATGGTAACGGCTAAAGACCGGTAACGTCTTAAGCCGTTTGCGGCTTACTTTTTCTTCCATAGAAACTTGGAAAAAAGACGTGCAATAGACGAGGCTATAGCGATTCCTAAGGCTATGGCCCCTGCAGCGCCAAGCGTTGCATAGCCTAAAGAGAGCGCGGTATCCATATTGCCGCTGACAGCTGCCCTCATGGTTTGGAACATCCCTCCCCCGGGGACAAGAGGCAAGAGCCCCGGAAGCAGATACACTGTTGCCGGATTTTTAATAAGATAGGCTAAAAACTCTGACGCAATTGCAACACTGAATGCGCCTGCAAAGTAGGCGTACATTGCAGAGCCTCCTGTCTTTTGAATTATCACATACACAATCCATCCTAAAGCGCCGAGAAGTGCACCCCATAACACATCGAACTTATTCGTATTAAAATAAAAGGCGCAAAACCCGGCAGCCCCTGCTGCGTAGACACCGGCTAGCAGAATATCTTTTATCATAGAAGCCCCCCAAAAAGGAGCATGCCGGTGACCGCTCCCACGGAAAGACCGGCTGCAATCATAAAGGCCTCTATGAGCCGTGCATTTCCTGCAACTAAGTCTCCTGCAATCATGTCGCGGATGGCATTTACTATAGCAAGACCTGGTACGACCTGCATAAGAACGGAGGTCATTACAATTTCTATTGAAGGTATCAGTGTGAAAATATAGGCCGCCTCGGTACAGATTGAAACAACGGCGCCGGATAAGAGCGATATAATGAAACTGTTTAAGTGAGCCTTATCAAGAATAAGGAGACTTATGCGCAGAATAAAACCTATACATAAGGCCGTAACAGCTTCTCTTAAAATACCCCCGAACATGAGTGCAAAGAAAAAAGAACTAAGAGAAGCTCCTCCAATAATCATCCATACCGGGTATTGGGGAGTGTTATCGATTCTATTTAAAATGCGTTCTACCTGTCCGGGTTTTGTAACAGTTTCCCGTTTTGCAAGACGTCTCGATAATTCATTCACCTGGGATATTTTTTTTAAATTAACACCCCTTTTTGTAAGCCGCTGAACCGCAGTATGATAGCGTTTGTCTTCGTCGGTGTAGGAAACCTGAACAACGGTTGGTGTGACAAAGGCAGTCGCTGTCACGGCACCAAATGAGAGAGCCGTTTTAACAGCAGTTTCCTCTGCACGGTAGGTTTCCCCGCCGTTTTCCAAAATCATAGAGGCTGCACGTATAGTTATTGCTAAAATTTCTTTATGTTCCAAGTGTGAAAGCAAGGGTTTAAAAAACTGATCGTCCATAATGTTATAAGTATACTATATTATTATAAAAAAACTACTCTTCTTATGATAAACAGCCTTTCAATTTACAGCCTCTGCAAATTCCTGTTATATACAGAGTGTGCGTATGAATGGTAAGATCGTGGTCTTTTTCATACCCTCTCATAACAGAATCAAGAAGACATTCCCCAAGATCGGTAAATGAGTGGCATGATTCGCAGTGAAACCAGTGCCGGTGAATAGGATTCCCCGATTGCGGTACTGCTGTATAGTAGCGTTCCGTACCATGTGACAGACAATGCAGAATAAATGAGTCGGCATAGCCGTTTTCTTCAAGGTAATGAAGAGCTCTGTACACTGTAGCCTGATCCATGCAGTCGCTTACACTCTTAACAATACTGGAAGCAGAAAGCGGCCCTGCTGCACCGGACAAAAGACTTAAAACCTTTGATCTCGCCTTTGTCATGAAATCCTCCGTTACAAACTGATACATCGTTTTTTTAGTTTTTAGCTTGCCTTCTCTTTAAAATTCCCTTACCAGCTGCAAAACCAATATAGACAATGCCTGCAAACACAACGGTGACCGCCCCGGACGGAAGATCTGCATTCCAGCTGACTGCAAGACCGGTGACAGAAAAAACAGCGGCAAAAACGCAGCCGCCTGCCATCATGGAAAAAACGCTTTTTGAGGTAAAAGAAGCAATTCCCGAAGGCAGAGTTAACATAGCTATGACCATAACAATGCCGACGAAGGTTTGTAAAAGCACAACAGAGACTGCGGTTATTACAAGAATTACAATAAAAACAAACTGTGTTTTTACTCCGCGAACACGCGAAAACTCTTCATCAAATGAAGAGGCGATGAGCTGAGGATAAAATCTCCAGGAGAGAATAATAACCAGCACATCTAACACTGCAAGAAGAATTAAATCTTTTGAAGACACAAGAAGTATGTTGCCGAACAGGTAGCTTGAAGGATCAGTATAGCCCGGAGTTTTTGCCATAAAAAGAACGCCCACACTCATGCCTATCGCCCATACTGCGTTAATTACCGTATCCTCTCTCTGTTTTGCTTTAAGAGAAACAAGAGCAATTATGAGGGCTGCAACAAGTGCAAACAGCATGGCTCCGGCCATTGGAGTAATTGATGGAAGAATTTTCACAGCCTTTAAATACAGCGCCATACCAATACCGCCTAACACAGCGTGAGATATTGCACCGGCTAAACCTGCAATTCGTTTTACCGTAACTATTGAACCTAAAACGCCGAACAGTACTGAAGAAAGAAGAGCGGCAGCTAATGCATTGCGCAAAAAAGAATAAGAGGGATTTAGAAGAGCCTGTAAAAAAGCATTCATTATTCAGCCTCCTTTTCTTCGCAGCAGTATGAATCGGGGACAGTCTCATCATGCAGAACCTGTAAAGCTTCCCCTCCATACAAGGTTGAGTGAGGTATAGGGACGGAGGAAGTCCTATGACGGACAACAGTACGGGGTTGTCCCATACCGTTGCGCTCGCCGGCGCAAAGAACAACATCGGTGAGTGATGAAACAAAACCTGAATCATGAGTAACAATCAGGATTGTGGTACTACCCTTCAATAACTTTAAAGTTTTAAATAATCGCTGTTCGCTTTCAAGATCCATATTTACGGTAGGCTCATCGAGAACGAGAAGCTTCGGGCGGGATGCCAATGCGCGGGCTGCAAGAACCCGCCTCCTCTGCCCTCCTGAAAGTTCAGCATACGGTCTGTTTTTAATATCCTGAATATCGCATAAATCCATTGCTTCTTCTGCCGCGGTCATTTCTTCTTTACTAAAAAAGCGTGTAAAAGACTTTACACAGCCCATCTTAACAACATCTTTTACCGGTATGGGAAAAGACGGATCATAGGCTGTTGATTGCGGAACATACCCTAAAAGCTCCTCCTTCTTTTTTTCAAGCCCGGGAAAAAGTTCAATAATACCGGAGGAAGGCCTTTCCAGACCCAGAAGCAGTTTTAAGATGGTCGTTTTACCGGCTCCGTTTGCACCGACAAGTGCGCAAAACTCTCCTTCATGAATATGAAAAGACACATCCTCGAGCACCTTGAATGAACCGTAAGAGAATGAGACATGTGAAAAACGAAAGGCAAGAGGCCCTCTGCGCAATTTATTTTCTTCCATAATTATTTATACACCTCAACCAGTGCATTGCCGATAGTTTGTAAATTATTGAGCCAGTCAGCTGATAATGGATCGAGAGCCACAACCTTGGCTCCTGTTTCTGCAGCTATTTTCTGAGCGGCAGTCACCGGGAACTGTTTCTGCACAAAGATTGCAGGAATCTTTTCTTTTTTAGCTCTTTCTATAAGTTCAGCCAGAACACGGGCAGAAGGTTCCTTTCCTCCGGTTTCTACAGAAAGCTGTCGTATGCCGAACTCATCGAGAAAGTAGCCGAATGAAGGATGAAAGACAAGAATACTTTTTCCGTTAAGACCGTCAAGCTGTTTATGAAGCACAGAAAAGGTATTATCAATAGAAGACAATAAAATCTCATACTTTTCTGTATATACATCTTTCATGGGAGGATTTATTTCTACAAGGCTTTCATATATATGAAAAGCCATTCTTTTTGCATTTTCTTTTCCGAGCCAGGTATGCCTGTCTACATCGTGTTCATGAGCTTCACCATCCTGTTCTTCGGCATGCTCATCATCTTCACCGTCATGCACGCCGCCTTCTTCAGGATCTTCACTTTCACCTTCATGATGATCTTCCAGCTCTTTTTCCCAATCATGCAGTTTCCGTAAAACAACACCCTTTGTACCGTCTACGATTTTTATAGAAGGAAACTGTGATGTAACCTTGTTTTTAAAGGATGTCTCAAAATCTGTACCGGATAAGACCCAGGTTTTTGCAGCGGAAAGCTTTGCTATTTGAACAGGTGTGGGCTCGTATGAATGAGGTGACTGCCCTTCGCCGGCCAGCACCAGAAGATCAACGGTATCGCCTGCTATTTCTCTTACAAAATACGACTGAGGAAGAATACTTACCGCGAACACGGGATTACTGTTTTGGTCCTTGTCTTTCCCGCCTGAAGCAAAAACACTGAATAAAACGGTAAGCATACACAGTGCAATAAAAACTTTTTTCATGAAGTTCCTCCTTACACTGATAATACTCAATCTTAGTTAGTTTTGCAAGTCATTCGCATTTTTTTAATAATCTTTCCTACACAGCAATTCAGATTTTACTATTTCTGCAAATGGAATCTGCCTCTTCCCTCGTAAGAGTCTTGTCCAACTTCGCATCCAGAGTGATCAAGCCGCTTCCTGCCGCAAAAAGATACAGTATGCGCAGGTAATCTGCAGCATAGTC
>JAKJFV010000069.1 GCA_022704725.1 Spirochaetota bacterium | reverse complement strand
AGAAGGAAAGGCTAAAAGAGTCGAAGACCGCCGTCCTAAGGAATAGCCAGAGGGACAGATCTTTAAGCTCAGAGATCTTTAAGCTCAGAGATCTATAAGCTCAGAGAGCTTATAAATCACAAGTTGGTGTATCATGGGGACAGAGCTCTAAGCTTAAAGCTTTAAAAAGGCGATAGATCTTACTTCAAAACCTTCTTAACAGCATTCAGAAGTTCATCATACTTTGTAAAAGAAGGATACTGGCAATACTCTTTTGCAATATGTTCAGGAGGGCAGAATAAAAAACCTGCTTCTGCCTGTTTTATCATTTCTAAATCATTAAAAGAATCGCCAGAAGCAATAATCTTATAACCGATAGACTGCAGCGCCTTAACAGCATGATACTTTCCATTCTCTTGCCTTAAAGTATAACCGTCAATAAAACCATCTTTGGAAATATTGAGAGAGTTGCAAAATATTGTCGGCATACCAAGCTTTTTCATAAGAGGTTGGGCAAACTGGGTAAAGGTGTCGGATAGAATTATGACCTGGCACAAAGAACGAAGCTCATCTAAAAAATCCTTAGCTCCTTCAAGAGGATCAATTTTCGCTATAGTATTCTGAATATCTTTAAGTTTGAGGCCATGTTCTTTTAAGATTCCAATTCTTTTCTTCATTAGTACATCATAGTCACTGATATCGCGAGTGGTAAGTCTGAGCTCTTTAATACCGGTTTCTTCCGCAAATGCAATCCAAATTTCCGGAACAAGAACCCCTTCCAAGTCTAAACAAGTAATGAACATAGTAAAACCTCTATAAATTTATAGTATTCTTGGATGGTATCAAAATAAGGTAAAAGTATCAATTGAGATTGAGATTGGAAAAAGAGATAATAAAGTAAACTAGAAGGTGGTGCAATAAAAAACTCCAAAAACTCTTGACATTAGAGATGCTTCTATGGTATAAATAGTCAGGTGAAATTATCAGGCTGATTTAACAATACTATAGGAGCTTATTATGAAGAAAAAAATTGCGTTAGCTGCAGTAATCCGTCGTCATTGACCGGAACAAAGTGGGAAAATGCACAAACTGGTGCATTTTGGAGTTTCACAACAGCAAAAGATGTTACATTCAATGCAGGTTCAGCAAGTACTGATTACACTTATACGTATGATGGTGAATATGTAACATTTACTATTGATCTTTTTGGAACTTCTACACAATTTGCTAAAGCTAAAGTTGAAGGTAGTAAATTTGAGATTACTGGAGTAGTTTACAAAAAGAAGTAGTTGAAACTTTTTTAAGAGAGGAGAGCTGGTCTTATGATCGGCTCTCTTTTTTTTGCCTTGACAAATGAGCTCTGTCCCCATAGGATTATGATATGAAGAAAAAAATAATTTTACTGTTTATTATTTGTTGTTTTTATTTGGTTGCTCAAAATAACACTGATAAAACTGATACCTCCTTTGCCTTCGGTGCAGACTTTGCCTATTATCCCAAATCCGACAAGATACCCGGCTCTTCGCATTTTGCCCCAATTTCAGGTCCCTTCAACGGCTTGGAATTCAGGGTCGTTCCTTCATACGCCTATACAATATTTACCCCGTTTTCAAGCAATTCATTGGTAAGCGGTAATAATGTTAAAATAAAGACAGCCTTAGAGCTTTCGCCCGTTTCATTATGCCCGTCTGTCTCGGTATCTTTCACTCCGATCGCCTTCCTTGTAGTTACAACAGGTGTTAAAATTGGTTCGGGCTGGACTTTTACACCAATGAACATAGACGGTATGGGTTCTTATGATTCATTAACCCATTCCTATGATGCTCTTTCCCCTTTTAGTTCGTTATACCATTCCATATGGTTTGAGGGTCTTTTTCAGTTTGATCTTGCAGCTCTAATACCCGGAGAATGGAATCATGTGGTTTTTGCTGCTTCATATAAACCTTTTTATGAAGGAATTACAAAGGGCGGGGAAAACGGGAACCCATGGTTATGGCAGGGAGCAGGTGAAAATGCGAATGCTTGGCAGTATTATTCAAATATTATACTCGCATATCAAATGCCTCTGGTAGTGCAAACTGTAGGAGTTCAAACAGAATTGGAATCCTTTTACAATACCGACTGTTTTGCGTCTCAGTATGCCTCTTGGAATCCTACATTCACCACAATCTCTATCAATCCCTTAGTAAATCTTCAGTTTTCAAAAAATCAAAATTTAATCATTCAATTAGGATTTTCCAGCCGAAGAAGCTTTACAGAATCCTCATCTTCTGCAGAGAATGATCTTGAAAAGGTATATGAATCGAGGGAGTGGTACTTTAAACGCCTTGCATTAAGTTATTCTTTTTCATTTTAATGTATGCTGTATACAAAAATATACATACATAAGTGCCTTTCATGTATACAAAATTATACACTTATTTTAGTAAACAGATCTAATTCTTTGTATTATAATAAATAGGGCAAGAATAAGATGTTGGCATAGTACTTGCTTGGTAATGGTATAGACTATTACTATTAGAGGTGTTGTATTATGGAAACCTTATTACTGCAGAGTTATATTGATCAGGTGAAACGTTATCCCTTATTATCAGCAGAACGTGAAGCTGAATTAGCAACAGCCGTACAAAACGGCGATGAAAAAGCAAGAAATGATCTTGTTCAGGGAAATCTTCGCCTAGTTGTAAGTATAGCAAAAAAATATTGCGGTTTTCAGGTCAGCCTGATAGACATGATACAAGAAGGAAATATCGGTCTTATAACTGCAGCTTCCCGCTACAAAACTTCATTTAATACCCGGTTTTCAACATATGCTTATTTGTGGATTTCACAGGCTATTCTTCGTTTTGTTCGAAACAAGAGTCCTTTAATATCGCTTCCTCATAGAAAAGAAGCAATTGTTCGAAAAATAAATGCAATACGTGACTATTTATATCAGCAGTGCGGACATGAACCGAGTTATGATGAATTATCGGTGTATATGGGAATTCCGGTAGATCAAATTCATAGTGCGCTGCAGTATTCATACTCTCTTACAAGTTTAGATGCAGTTATAGATTTTGATAGTGATAAAACTGTAGGCGATTTTCTTGCCGATTCCGAATCCTCTCCAGAAAATGAATATATCAGACGGGAAACAAAAAATGATGTCCATGAATTAATCAATACTCTGCCTGAAACAGAGCGGGAAGTTCTTACTCACCGGTATAATTTTACTGGAAATCAGGATAAAAATACATTGCGTCATGTTGGATCTTTGTTGGGTATATCATCTGAGACAGTACGCCAGATGGAGATGAGGGCTATAAAGCGCCTTCGTAAAACTGCAGAGGCTTCTGGATATTTGGTTTCTTGACAGGTCCTAAGTAAAAAGCTAGTATTAGTGCCTGCATGGCACAAATTAGAAAAACAAGACCAAAAAAAACAGTAAAACGTCTAAAACTATCCGCTTTCAAGGCTTTATTTCTCGCTGCAAGTGTGTTAGGCGTATGTTCTATACTACTTATCTTAACTATAAAACTATCAACACCCAGTGCAAGCTCTGTCCCCAGTACGAGCTCTGTCCCCAGTACGAGCTCTGTCCCCAGTACGAGCTCTGTCCCCAGTACGAGCTCTGTCCCCAATGCGAGCTCTGTCCCCAATGCGAGCTCTGTCCCCAATGCGAGCTCTGTCCCCAATACCCCAAAAGCCTTCGTCATAATCGTTCTTGACGATGCCGGTCACAATCTTTCTCAGCTTAACCCCTTTCTTTCTTTGCCTCACGATCTGACAATAGCTGTTCTTCCCGGTTTAGCGTATTCTGCAGAGTCGGCTGAGCAGGCAAGAAATGCTGGCAAAGAAGTCATCCTGCATCAGCCCATGCAGGCTGTCAACCTTTCAACTAATCCCGGTCCAAAATCTATTCAGCCTGATATGTCTTCATCTCAAATTCGTGCGCTGTTAACCGAAAATATCAGGGAAGTAGGTCCTGTTGCCGGAATGAATAACCATGAGGGATCTTTAATTACTGCTGATATTAATGCGATGAATACAATACTTTCTTTCTGTAAAGAAAAGTCTTTATATTTTTTGGATTCACGTACTAACAGTGAAACAAAGGCTTCTCTTGCAGCGCTGGAACTTAACACTAAGGTTTGGGAGCGTAATATTTTTCTGGATAATACCCAAAATAGACAAGACATTATTGAGATGTACAACAAGGGCTTAAAATTTGCCGACAAAAATGGTATGGTAATAATGATCGGTCATATTTGGTCTGGTAATAATCTAGCATCGATTCTTGATGAATTATATGATTCCTCTATTAGTAAAGGCTATGAATTTAGGACAATCAATAGCCTTGTAAAGACCGGTCAATAATATTTCTTGAGGTTACAGTATGAAAATTTTAGGTATTGAGTCTTCCTGTGATGAAACTGCAGCCGCTGTAGTAGAAGACGGCAGAACAATAATAAGCAGTGTTGTTGCAACTCAGATTCCTTTCCATGAACAGTATAACGGTGTAGTGCCGGAAATCGCCAGCCGTAAGCATGCTGAGTGGATTCTGCCTGTTGTACAAAGGGCTCTTAATGAAGCATCCTTAACAATTGATGAAATTGACGCCGTTGCCTCTACAAACAGGCCGGGTCTTATGGGCTCTTTGCTCGTAGGGTTAACCTTTGCAAAAACTCTTGCATGGTCAACCGGAAAGCCTTTTATTGCTGTTAATCATATGCTTGGTCATCTGTATGCTGCTCATCTTTCGCAGGATATATCCTACCCCTATCTTGGACTGCTTGTTTCCGGGGGACACAGCATTATCTGCAAGGTTTCAGGCTTTGATGATATTGAAGTTTTGGGAACAACTATAGATGATGCGGTAGGGGAAGCCTTTGACAAAGTTGCAAAATTTTACAACTTAGGATACCCCGGAGGTGTTGCAATCGACAAACTTGCAAAAAACGGCGATCCCAAGGCTGCAAACTTTCCCATTCCCATGATTAATAAGGGAGAAAAGGGTGAACACCGTTATGATGTATCGTATTCCGGATTGAAAACAGCGGCAATTAATCAGCTGGATCAATTTTGGAATGAAGGGTACGATAAAACTCCAGAAAATATTGCGGCTTCTTTTCAGGAGACTGCTGTAAAAATCCTTCTAACCCGATTATTCAGGGCAGTCGAAGACACAGGTTTAAAAACCATTGTCGCAGGCGGCGGGGTTGCTGCAAATTCAAGGCTCCGCTCAATGCTTGCAGAACATAAAGATTTAAACTGTATTTTTCCGCCTTTAAAACTCTGCACCGATAATGGTGCTATGATAGCAGGTATTGCGTATCAGTATTTAAATAGGGAGAAACCAGTCCCTGGACAACCACTGCAAGCGCTAGGGTACCATCTTTTAAACGCGGAGTGCGCAATAAGTAGATTAGTGATAAATCTGTATATTTGATGCAGCAAGCTGATAAAAACACCCCTAAAGTTAATCCTGTGATGGACTTCTTCAGGGGTGTTTTACTTAAGGGCGTATTTTAGTATGCTTATAGAAAGCAGCTATTTCCCTTCAAGCATTTCACTGTAGTAGCGTGTTTCAATATCTTCTTCCGGTACACCGCATTTTTTCAAGACTGATAATAATTTATCGTGTGCTTTTTGTGTTGCCTCTGCATTATCAGTTTCAGATAAAATTTCAATTTCAATGTAATCCCCCAGCTTATCAACATAGGAAATTTCGATAAGGGAATCTTCAAATTTCCAGCTTTTTGTTTCTTTATGTTTATGCATGGTGGGTGAAAAACCGGCGGCATTAAGAAAAATCTCAAATGAAGTTTTTTCTTTTAAAGATTGTTCTTTATCAGAGGTATTTCCAATCGTGAATTCAATTTCATCGTTTACTTCTATCTGATTATGACGGACTTCTTTTTTTTTGTAATTTGCTGTTAAAGGCTTTCCTGTTTCATCCCTCAGCCGGAGTTTTTCAGGGTGTCCTAAACGGTTTTGTGTCCAATACACATCGCTTTTTTCGGTTAGTCCCATGAATGTAGCGAACGCAGATATTTTTTCTTCAACAGTTTTTCTGTCGGTTAATTTTGCTTTTAGTTCAATTTCAAACATAGTAATTCCAATTTTTTGTGTCGTTAATGGCGCCGTACTGCATTCCCTTTAATGTTTTCTGGATCTTTACAGCTGTTTCTCCAGGCTGTCTGTTATTGAAAACAGCTTCTTTACCGTTATGTGTTACACTTTCTATTGGTGTTAAGCCTGCAGCAGTTCCTGTTACAAAACATTCTTTAACATCCGTCATAACTTCGTCTATTGATATTTGTCTTTCTTCTACAGTCATACCAAGGTCGCGAGCTAATTCAATAGTGCTTTCGCGTGTAATACCTGGAAGAATAGTGTCGCCTAAATCCGGTGTAACGAGCTTTCCATTTTTTAGAACAAAAAAGATATTGCACGATGATCCTTCCTGTACATATGTATGGTCATCTGCATCAAGAAACACAACTTCCATAAAGCCTGCTTCTTCAGCTTCTTTTTTTGCCAAGGCCGATATTACATAATTCGACGCACATTTTATCCATCCGGTACCATGTTTAGTTGCGCGTATTCGTTTTGTCGTAATCGCTTTTGTATTTCCGCCTTTAAAATATGAAGAGACGGTTGTACCGCAGATAATTACATAAGGCGCCTTTGCTATTCCAACTCCTATCGCTCCCTCGGAGTTCATGAAAGGTCTAATATACACGGCACTGGCAGATGCATAATTATTTTCTTCCCATTCATTATTATATGACGGAACATAGCCGAGTTCTGCATTTTTGCGTACAAACTCCAGGCAAGCCTTAACATACATATCTTCCGGAAATGCCGGTGTTTTTAAGCCTTTCATGGAATTTGCAAAACGGGCAGCGTTTCTGTCAGGTCTGAAAATTGCCATAGATCCGCTTTTTGTTGGAAAAGCTTTCATTCCTTCAAAACATCCGTATCCGTATTGACTGGTATAACTGACTCCGGGAAGTCCAAGATCATTTCTTTTTATAAGAACTTCATTGCGATCGGTTTCATTCATTTTTTTTAGTTCGTCGAATGGTATGCGGTCGCTTTCTATCCATTTTTCATCCCAACCCTTTGTTTCGGGATTATATTGCGCAAGATACACAATAGGATACATCTCTAAATTAAAAGCCATACTTCCTCCTGACAGCCCTTTATTGTTGTTTTTCGTATATTTATAACAAAGAGTATAGTACTTTTGCATATAAATGTAAATAATAAGAAACTGGATTGCTCAAGTGCGATGACTTAATTAATAGTATACAAAATTAAATGCATATTTTACATTGAAAAAAAAACTTTAAAAAAATTCATATTACTTGTAAAAAATCAATTATCTCAATTATAATAAAAGTATATTTTTTTAAGGAGTATAGAATGAAAAGAAGCATAGTAATTGCACTTAGCTTGGTAACTGTTCTTTTCTTTTTTGTATCATGCAAAACAGTTGAGCCGAAGGAAGCCTGGGAAAGCGGAGACAGCAGTTCAAAAGCAGCAAAGGAGCTTGCTAAGGCAAAAACACTTGCGGTATTAGGTTTTAATACTACCCTCGGTGTAGACGATTCAGAATTAGATGATTTTATGAAAGAAGGTATGTCGTTGAGCAATATTTCTCTTACAATAGAGATGGAAGGCGATGTTAGATTCCCGATTGACCGTGCAAGATTAAATGCACACGAGGCCCAGCTTT
>JAKJFV010000068.1:7472-7725 GCA_022704725.1 Spirochaetota bacterium | reverse complement strand
AGGCAATCAAAATAATACACGCCTCAGGCAGTCCAAAAACAATCCTTACCGGAAAAATTTTCGCTTAATATTATGTACTTATAAAATTTCCCTATTATATATTACTATGGTTCATTTTCCATATTCAGTTTTTTTTAAAGGCTCTTACAAGCCCTGCAAATGCCCGTACAGGCACTTTCTCGGTCTGGTTAATGGAAATTATAGGCAGGTAAGAAATCGCAGTTTGTACAAAACGGATTTTACCGGCAATTAA
>JAKJFV010000068.1:0-7405 GCA_022704725.1 Spirochaetota bacterium | reverse complement strand
TTCTGTCCCCCCCACTTCTCCGGCATTAGGCAGTTTTTTTACCGGAAAAACCGCCGCAACTGTTTAACATATCCGGTAATGCCTAAAAATCCTTTTTAATTTCTTTGTTGTATTCAGTCAATCAGCCTACTGCCAGACTGAAACTTTATGAGGCGAAATCCATCCTCTTCCATGCTATTTATTATATCCCTTATTTCACCTACTTCTATTCCGGTTACCTTGCTCAACGCATTAGGTAAAAAATACGTTTTTTCTATCACTTCCCTTTCTTTAGCGCTTAAATTATTCTTCTCCAGTTCTCTTAATGAATTTTCAGGAATTTTTATTTCGGTGTATTCTTTATTCCTTCCTACTATGCTTTTCAGAACTGCAAATTTATCCAAATCCCCATTCCATAAATATCGATATAAAAGACAATTAATTTTGTCTGTTTCTATAATTCCTGCTTTTACTAAAGATTTAGTCAAGTGTGAACTATAACAATTACCGCTTATTATAAAATCGTCTATAAAATCTAATCCCGCATTTTTGCATTGGCAATAAAATGAATAGGCGGATTCCATATCACTTTTAGAAGGTGTTAAATGCGCTCCTGTAATTGCTGATGAAGGATGATTATGCAATGTAATAAGCGTATTGGCTTTAAGTTCTTTTGCTGTTGCTATTATTTTTTTTTGATTATAAATTACCCAAGAAGTTCTTCCCTTTATCTCAATCATATGACGTGGAATAAGATTTTCAAATAACCCTACAATAAACCATTCTGTTTTTTTACGGCTTAAGTCTGTTGTCAATCTATCCAAAAAATCTTGCAGGGTATCTCCGGGTGACAATACTGCCTTGCCTATATAATCTTCGCTATTAATATCAGAAGATTTATTAATATTGTCTTTTTCAACAGATGTGGTTGTTTCAATCTTTATTTCTACGTTCTTCAAAAATTCTTTTAATTCTGCCTTTTCTAATTTTTCCCCTATTTCGCTTAAAAGTTTTACATCAATTTCTTTTTCTTGTGTATTGTTTTCCCCTGAATGCTGTTCAGTTTTTATTTCATCAGGTTGCTTAAATTTACCGATAACCAAATTTTCTATTCCCTTTATTAGACCTTGTAAATTCATGGATTTCATTCTCCTTCTTCTGCTTTCTGTTTTTGCTTGTTTATTTCTTCATCAAATACATTTATGACTCCTTTCCACTCTTTTAATATCTTTTCAGGTACTAACCATGTTTCTGCTGGACTATTTATAGAATATACTCGAATTGTAACTTCAGAGGCATTTAAAATTCTCTCCTGTAATTCATCTGATATTTTCCACATTCCGGATGACATATAGCCTCTATAAATTCCAGTATCAATATTTTGCGCTTCAAATATTTCTTCCTTGACCTCTTCACCAATTCTTGATTTTACTTTTATTTCTATAGATATTGCAGAAAAAGGCCAGTAACGACTTGCTTCCATTCTAATAAAGGATAGAGTCCAAGATATTGTTCTATTTCTATGTTGCGTTTTTCCGAATATAACATTACACCATGGAGAACAAAACTTATCTATTGAACTCTTAACCGTTAAAGTGCCGTCGAAATCATCATATTTTTTTTCTACTCTTGCAAAAGCAAAACTCCCTATCAACAAAACTCCCAACAAAATCCCTTTCCATTTCATGCCTTCCTCCCATAGTTAAAATATCCGTTTAATGTCCTCTTAAAATATTTGCCCGTAAAATAAACCCAACAAGTATTGTCAAGACAATTATTATCAGACCTATAAACACTCTAACTTTTAGTGGTAGATTTTCAAAGTTTTGAAATTTTAAAATACTGTCATCTATTTTTTCCGTTATTTTCTCCGTTGTCAGAACTGTCGTTTTTTTTTCTTCAGGCTTTTGCTCTTTTACTTCTCTTTTCTGTAATTCAAAAACAATAGTCCCGCCAACCAATAAAATGCTTGCTGCAACAAAAGATAAACTGCTTACTATTTGTTGCATTACGGTTTCTGCGTTTATGGAAACATTCAAACCATTAATAAAACTTATGGCACATAGAATATAGAGAAAAATAACCATTTCATCCCCCTTTTAGCATTAACCCTTAAAATCCTGTTTCTGTGTTCTCTTTTTGAATATCTTTGCTAATATTAACAGCTGGATATTTCTTGATATATTCCTGTGCTTCTTCTTCAGAGCAGGGGTAAATTCCTTGAGGAAATCCCATAGCCACCTTAGTTTTTAAATATATTATTTCTCCTGCTTTTAAATTTACTTCCTCTGATAATACAGAGATACTGAAAGTCGCAATTATTGTATATTTTCCAGGCTCTACAGTTTGGTATATATAAGAACCAGAAACTAATTTGCCTATAAATATGCCATTTATAAATAAATCCCATCCAGCAAGAGAAGCTCCAAAAGCCGAAGGTCTTATTATGCAAATAATTCCTTCGTTTGCTGGTGGCTCTGGTAATGTATTCAAATAACTTCTATATTTTGTTCCATATTGTACAGTTGCACATCCAGTAAAAAGAAAACAAAAACTCCCAATTAAAAGAAAACCTAAAATTATCGTTAAGACTTTTTTCATTTTCATGTTTCCCCCACTTTCTTAAAGTCTGCTTTTCCAAAACCCTTTTTCCGTTTCTCCTTTTGTTTGCTTTTCTCTTCTCGAATCTTGCTGGTTCTTTTTATTATAAACTTCTGTTAATTTATCAATTTCTACTGAAGCCCTTTTTATCCGTTCCTATATATCTTCCTCATGAAATTTTGCTTTGCAATATTTACATACAGAGGCTTCTGAATCAACGATTGCCCTGCATTGTGAACATCTGTAAATACCTGCAAGTTCTGTTGAACAAGCACAGGCACTTACCAATCCTGTTACAAACCATCCAATGCCGTATGTAAGACTGCCAAACACAA
The DNA here is from genome assembly GCA_022704725.1 of Spirochaetota bacterium. GTDB lineage: Bacteria > Spirochaetota > Spirochaetia > Treponematales > Treponemataceae > JAAZLA01. Next base: position 4,490 of record JAKJFV010000068.1, on the reverse strand, counting down.
TTGCTGCCGCCAAAAACAGTATTCCTGCTGAGGTTTTACCTTGAATGAATTGTCCTACACCCGGAATGAAGAAGGAAATTATTGCCTGAAGGCATCCTGGGGATTCATGAAGTTTTTCTGCGTAATTGTCTTGATTAAGAAGTTCGCCACAATGTTTACATTTAATCGCTTCGTCCTGAATTTCCTCTGCACAAAGAGGACATTTTTTCATGACACCTCCGTTTGTTCTCATTGTATCACATTTAATGGTTTCAAGAAGACGACTTTACCAGAAAGTTTTGCAAGGTAATCATCTTAAACATAACACCTTATTTATACGGTGTCAAGGAGTCAATAAAAATGGTAATTTCTGTCTATGGCTCAAAACATAGAATTAAAGTTTGCTAAGCGGTTAAGAAATTTAAGGAAAGAATACGGTTATACTCAGGAACATCTCGCCGGAATTTCCGGTATTGACTATAAACATATACAACTGCTGGAAAGTAAAAATCCCCCTGCTGTGAGAATTGACACTCTCGAAAAACTTGCAAAGGCTTTCAAACTTACCATTTCAGAACTGGTTGATTTTTAAGCCTGCTTTTTTCTTCTCTGCCGGTGCAGTGCAAATTGCATAAATCCGTAAATTCTGACACACTTTGCAGGTATTTTTTAAAGCATTAGAGCATGGGAAAAATGGAAAGTGTTGTTTGATATGCTTTTAGAAGGATTTATAGCAATCTAAAAAGTGTGACGTATGTGTGACGTAAACATGTCAATTTTATGGTTTTCAGGAGTCGGAAGAATTTTCTCTGAAAGTGCTGGAAACCTTGTCAGATAAAGATTTTGGAGCAGGAAGAGGCTTCAGTTTGTTAGTGGTTGTAGAGGATTTCAAATCCGCTGCCTTGCCAGTTAGGCTAACCCTCCGGGTTTTAGCTCCATATTATATGATATTTTAGAGGTAGAGGCAAAGACCAGAAGTGACAATTGATTGTACAGCAGAAGAAAAATGAAAGGTGATTAACGGTTACCGATGGATTTGATTATGAAGAAGTTTTCTTCTCTGTTTGCGCTTCTTCTTGTTGTGGCGGAGTTCCTTCTGCAGGTGTTGTTATATTTTCCTTTTTGTCGTGTGCTTTTCTTCTGCACCGTCTTTCAGAAAAAGAAATATCCATGTCATTTAAGACGGCTAGTACACTGTGTCATAAATGTTTGACAATTTATTAAGTTTATGTTATGCTGCCTCTACAAGGGGGAGCATAATGAAAAGGAAAGAGAAGGTACGGCTAAAGAAAGAAGAACGGGAACTTCTTAAGAAACAGTTATCTAAAGGGCAGGCGAAATCCCGGAAGCTCACACGTTGTCGGATATTGCTTCTTGTAGACGATGGCAAGAAAGATAGTTGGATTATGGAAGCATTGTCGGTAGCGCGCAACACAGTAAAGCGCATTTGTGCTAAATATCTGGAGGCAGGATTGGAAGCAGCTGTTAATGAGGGAAAGCGACCTGGGGCTCCTGTGAAGTTCACAGGCAGAGAATTGGCAAAGATTACTGCTATAGCTTGCTCTGACCCTCCGGAAGGAAGGAGCCGTTGGACGGTCCGCCTGATTGCAGACAGGGTAGTTGAATTGGGTGTTACCGACAGTATTTCTTTCAAGACAGTTGACCGGATATTAAAAAAAACAAACTTGCGCCTCACCTGAAGAAGCAATGGTGCATTGGACAGATTACTGCGGAGTTTCTCTGGCGTATGGAAGAAGTTTTAAATCTTTATGAACAAGAATATGATCCGCAAAGGCCTGTGGTCTGCTTCGACGAACGGCCTTGCCAACTATTGGGGGATATCATAGCACCGATTCATATGAAACCCGGAAAAGTTCTGCGTCAAGATTACCATTACGGACGAAACGGCACCTGTGTAACGATGCTGGCATTTGAACCTTTGTCTGGCAAGCGGATTGTCTGTGTCAAAGAACAAAAGACCAAGAAAGATTATGCCTTATTCATGGAGGCGTTAGCACAAGCATATCCAGAAGCGGAAAAGATTGTTCTGATACAGGATAATCTTAATACACACAATCCGTCTTCATTTTACGAGACCTTTTCTTCGGAGCAGGCTTTTGAGTTAACCCAGCGATTTCAGATGTGCTATACTCCAAAGAAAGCCAGCTGGCTAAATATGGCAGAATTGGAGTTCGCCGCTTTGGTAAGACAGTGTTTGGACCGACGGCTCGGAAACATTGAGGTTTTTGCAAAAGAGGTGCAAGCTTGGGCAAAAGAAAGAAATCGCAAGAAGATTACCGTTTCCTGGCAGTTTACGAAAAACAACGCTCGGGAAAAATTTAATAGATTCTATAAAGATGTCAGCAACTATTGAGAAACGCATAAGTAAAGTCATGCAACTTAGGGACGATGTAGAATAGGACATTATTTATGCGAATGTCAATAATGACACCGTATACTACTATGTTCATACATATCTTTCATTGTTGATATGGGGCACATCTCGGAACCTTCCTATTCTCTTAATTTTATGCAGCTGCCGCATGCGTAAATTCTTCCGCCTGCCGACAGTGTTATTCCCCGAAATTTTCGGAGCAAATATTTAAAGAAGGAATATCAAGGGTGCTAACACCCCGACTGGTAAAGCACAGAATTGCTTCTTATTCCCAGCAAAGCCAACGTTACGTAAAAGTGTCTAATTTCGCTTATGTAATTCATCCTTCAATAGAGCGAGACATAGAAATGAAGCAGGAATATATTTCGATAATGGAAAAAATGCAGGCTGGCTATAATCGTCTTTTGGAAAGATTTGAAGTAAAAGGCATCAAAGGCAAATCGCTACTCAAGGCGCCCGTTTTGTTCTACCGCAAGGTATTGAAATAGAGATAGTGGTTACAATGAATTGCCGGGAGCTAACGCATTTTTCCGGCAGCGCTGCTGCAGCCGGGCACAGCGGAGATTAGAAGTCTCGCCGAGGAGATGTTGTTCGTATGTAGACAAAAGCTACCGGCTGTATTCAACGACTCCGTAGCTAAATGTATGGCTTTGGGTTATTGCCCGGAAGGGGCAAAGTTTACCTGCGGGAAATATCCGTTGCAGAAGGAAACCCGATAAAAATAGATTTTTCCCCCTCTCTTGACAGGAAGAATTTTTCAGGGTATAATTGCAAACGATTATCATTTGCAAGGAGCAAGGATGCAGAACAAAGAGATTGTTTTTAAAAACTATCTGGACTCAAAAGGACTCAAGTTCACCCCGGAGCGAAGCTTGATACTGGATGCCGTTTTTTCCATGAACGGACATTTTGACGTGGAAAAAGTTCATGACAAACTGCGCAAAAAAAACAAAACTATCTCTGCAGCCACCATCTACCGCAGTCTTCCGTATTTAATTGACTCAGGTCTAATCAGGGAAGTCTTACGGTGTGAAAACCGTCCCCAGTATGAAGTAAACATGGGAAAGCCACACCATGACCATTTGGTCTGTTTAAACTGCGGCAGGGTTTTTGAATTCAGGGATGACGACATTGAAAAGCTGCAGAACAAAATCTGTGAAAAATTTCATTTTAAGCCTGTGGAACACCGTTTGGGTATTAGGGGTTACTGCATGGATTGTCTGAAAAAATTAAAAGACAGCAACTCTTAGCCCCTATATTTTTTTAAGGTATAACTGCGAATGTTTCTCAATTGCAACTATAAAAAGGAGGGAGAATTATGGCTGTAAAGGCTTTAAAAGAACTAAGAATGGGGGGCCATGGTAAAGTCGTTAAAGTGACTGGCGGAGGCATTGTTCACAGACGCATTCTTGACATGGGCATTACCAAAGGGACAGACATAGAAATGGAACGTCTTGCTCCTTTGGGCGACCCTGTTGAGGTAAAGGTGAAAGGATATCACCTTTCCCTGCGTAAAGAAGAAGCGGCAAACATATATGTGGAGGTTAACGAATGAAACCTGTTTTCCCGTTAACAATGATACCTCCTTGCAAAGAGGTGGTTCTTGTCTCCTTTTCGGGAGGAAGAGGACTCAGAGCAAGGTTGACGGATATGGGTTTGCACAGCGGAGTCAGGTTGAAGGTTCTTCATTGCGGGGGGAGAGGCAATTGTGTGCTGGTTCTCGTAGGCAATGCAAGATTGATGCTGGGACACGGAATAGCCCAGAAAATTCTGGTAAAGGAGGAATGAACAATGAATGACAAAAAAATAACTGTCGCTCTGGCAGGCAATCCGAACTCCGGCAAGAGCACCGTGTTTAACAATTTAACCGGAGCACGACAACACGTAGGAAATTATCCGGGAGTGACAGTAGAAAAAAAAGAGGGGTATTTAAGATACAAAGACCGCGAAATAACAGTTGTGGATTTACCCGGCACTTACAGTTTGACCGCCTACTCCATGGACGAGATAGTCGCCAGGAATTTTATAATCGAGGAAAAACCGGATGTTGTGGTCAACATCATAGACACTTCAAATCTTGAAAGGAATCTGTATCTTGCATGCCAGTTTATGGAAC
>JAKJFV010000067.1 GCA_022704725.1 Spirochaetota bacterium | reverse complement strand
GCTGCCCGTGCATCAAGATTTATTTTCCTGCGAATTTCGGGCAGTTCTTCAATGAGAGAAAGGGCAGTACGTTCTGCAAGCATGAGACATGTATTGTTGTTTACGCAGCTGTTAGTGCATACATAAAGCAGGGCTTTTTGCGTTTCACGGGTCAACTGAGTAACAATGCGGTTTATCCGCTCGCCAATAACGTAGCGGAGACAGGCTTTATCAAGGGTTTCAGCTCTGTGAAAGCCCGGGAAAATAATAGTTTGAATGTCTTTTAAAACTGCAACAACAGTTTCTCTGTTGGGAAAGTTATTTGTTCCCTCAAGATTAATACCCCCGTATTCATCATACGAGTTCACAATGTCAGCAACTAAGTCGTCTACTGTTTTCATGTATGCCTCCATAAGAGTCCGTTTACTATATACTTTTTAAACTATTTCTGTCAAACGTCCTTTCTCATATTGACAAGAATGCGTTTTATCAATATATTGGATGAACATCTCATTTTAGGCACGTTTAGGTACGTGTTGAATAGATATGCCTCTGTAGCTCAGTCGGTAGAGCGCAACCATGGTAAGGTTGAGGTCAGCGGTTCGATCCCGCTCGGAGGCTCTCGACGCCGTGCTTGAAAAACAGGTGATTTTGTAGATTTGGTCGTAAGGAGTAAATATATGGCTTCAAAGAAAACAGCGGTAGAAATTATTGCCCTTCAGTGCAGTGAATGCAAGAGAAAGAATTATACTACTTATAAAAACAGAAAGAATATTCAGGGAAAACTTGAATTAAATAAGTATTGTCCTTTTGACCGCAAGCATACATTGCATAAAGAAACAAAAGCAAAATAGGGTTTATATCAGCCTTCGGGCTTTTATATATTAAGTGAAGTCGCTTAGCGGCTGCTTCATTAGAGGCGGAGTTAAGCTTCGTTCATAGGTCAGTAGCTCTAATGGTAGAGCGTCGGTCTCCAAAACCGAATGTTGAGGGTTCGAGTCCTTCCTGGCCTGTATCTTAAAATATGGGAGACTGAGATGGGAAAAATCGTCCAGTTTTTTAAAGAGTCTGTTGCCGAGCTTAAAAAAGTTGTATGGCCCGGCAAAGACGATGTAGTATCTTCGGTTAAAGTAGTCTTAATTTCTACTCTTGTAGTTGCTGTAGTGCTTGGATTGCTGGATTTACTTTTCGTAACCGGCATGAATCTCATCTTTTAGGCATTCTGATGGCAAAAGGCTGGTATATACTTCATACGTATTCCGGGTATGAAGGAAAAATCGAAAAAACAATACGTTCTCTTATTGAAAACAATGATCTTTCATCAGATGTTGTTCTGGATGTGAAAGTTCCAGTGGAAGATGTAGTTGAAGTAAAAGACGGTAAGAAAAAGTTTGTTACAAAGAAATTTCTCCCCGGTTATATTATGATTGAACTTGATCTTCCTGATTTAGGTTGGAAGAATACTTGTTCTGTTATCCGCCGTATTCAGGGTGTTACAGGGTTTGTTGGTACCAATAGTAATGAAAGACCCCGTCCGATCTCCGGAGAAGAAGCAAAAGCGCTTCTTCAAAAGGCTGGAGAGATTAAGGGTGAAAAAGCTCCTCGTATGAAGCAGAATTTCGCTATCGGTGAACAGGTAAAGGTTATTGATGGTCCCTTTGCATCTTTTACCGGTACTATTGAAGAAGTTAATCTGGAAAAAAATAAACTGCGTGTTATGGTCGGTATTTTCGGCCGTGCGACACCGGTTGAAGTTGATCTTTTACAGGTTGAAAAGGTTTAGTTGTTAAGAATTAGCAAAACTTTTACCGGTTTTTACTGATTGGTAGCGGTTTTGTTTTTCTTGTTTTGGGAGAAGTGCCTGCTCGTCGAGCTGAGTGTACTTCGCTAGCGGAAGATATTTATTTTCTGCACACCAATCTAAGGAGAAATATATGGCAAAGAAGAAGGTAACGGCTGTTATTAAGCTGCAGTGCCCCGCGGGAAAGGCAACTCCCGCTCCGCCAGTTGGTCCGGCTCTCGGTCCTCATGGTGTAAGCGCTCCGCAGTTTGTTCAGCAGTTCAACGACCGTACCAAGTCAATGGAACAAGGCTTGATTATTCCGGTTGTTATTACTGTGTATCAGGATAAATCTTATACATTTATTCTGAAGACCCCTCCTGCTGCAGTTCTTATAAAGAAGGCTGCTGGAATTGCAAAAGGTTCTGGAAATCCGCTTAAAAACAAAGTTGGAAAACTTTCAAAAGCAAGTCTTGAAGAAATTGCAAAAACCAAGATGCCCGATATCAATGCAAATGATATTGAAGCAGCAAAAAAAATTATCGCCGGTACTGCCCGCAGTATGGGTGTAGAGGTGGAGCGGTAATATGAAACACGGAAAAAAATATCGCGAATCACTTAAAAAGTTCGATTCCGCAAAAACTTACGATGTTCAAAAGGCATGTGAGCTTGTTAAAGAATTAAAATTTGCAAAGTTTGATGAAACTGTTGAACTTCATGTAAATTTAAAACTTGGTAAAAGCCACACTGTTCGTGATACTTTAGTATTCCCTCATCAGTTTAAAGGTGAAAAGAAAGTTCTTGTATTTTGTAAAGAAGACAGAATTAAAGAAGCTCTTGATGCCGGCGCTGCTTTTGCAGGTGCAGATGAATATGTTGAAAAGGTTAAAGGCGGCTGGCTTGATTTTGATATTGCAGTTGCAACACCAGATATGATGAAAGATGTCGGACGTCTTGGTATGGTTCTTGGTAGAAAGGGCTTAATGCCTAATCCGAAAACCGGTACTGTTACAAATGACATTGCAGCAGCAATCAATGAACTTAAAAAAGGCCGTGTTGAATATCGTGCAGATAAAACTGGTGTAGTTCACATTTCTGTTGGTAAAGTATCAATGGATGCCGCAAAAATCGCTGAGAATGCCCAGGCTTTAATGGCAGAAATTGCCCGCAAAAAGCCTTCTGATGCTAAGGCTGACTATGTTCAGTCTGTTTCAATCAGTTCAACAATGGGTCCCGGTGTTTGGGTTAACTACTCAGAGGGAGAATAACTATGGCAATTAAAGCAAAAAAACTCCAGAGCGCTAAAATAGAAGCCATTGCATCAGCAAAAACAACGTTTGAAAACTTTTCAGATTACATTTTTACTGACTATCGCGGATTAACTGTTGAGCAGATAACCGAGCTTCGCAATCAGCTTCGTGCAAAAAATGCAGATTATAGAGTTGTAAAAAATAATTTTGCACGTCTTGCTCTTGAAGAAATGAAAATTGATAACGTTTCCGAGTATCTTACCGGACCGACAGCTGTTGCTCTGGGTAAAGAAGATACAAATGAAGTAGCAAAGATTCTTTTCGATTTTGCAAAGAATGTACCTGCTCTTCAGGTTAAGGGTGCTTATGTTGAAAAAGAAGTTTACGATGCTAAAAAAATCGAAGCTTTCTCAAAACTCCCTGGAAAGAAACAGCTTATCGCTATGATTATGTCTACAATCAATGCTCCTGTTCAAAAACTTGCAGCAACATTGCAGGCGTATGTCGACAAAAAACAGTCAGAAGGCGGAAACTAATTCTGCTTGAGCAGGACTCCGCTTCTAGATATTTTGAGTCAGGCTTCATCGCTGTCGTCCTGTCTCAACACAAAATTGCCTTATAAGGAGAAGATAATATGGCAGCCATAACAACAGATCAGATTCTTGAAGCTATTGCTTCAATGACAGTACTTGAGGCTTCAGAGCTTGTAAAAGCTATGGAGGAAAAATTCGGCGTAACAGCAGCAGCTCCAGTGATGATGGCTGGTGCAGGTCCCGCAGCTGAAGCAGCAGAAGAGCAGACAGAATTTACTGTTACTCTTGAAAGTGCAGATGCTACAAAGAAAATTGCAGTTATTAAGGCCGTTCGTGAAGTTACACAGCTTGGTCTTAAAGAAGCAAAAGACCTCGTAGAAGGTGCTCCAAAACCTCTTAAAGAGGGTGTTTCTAAGGATGATGCTAAGAAGATTAAAGAAACTGTTGAAGCAGCCGGCGGTGTTTGCAAGATTGCATAATTTTAAGACGCCTAACGGTAAAGGTGCAGGAAACTTTGTTTCCTGTGCACCGTTAAAAAAATTGAGTTTACTCAAAATTGGTTGATATTTAATGCTGCCCGGAAGTAATTTTTGGGCAGCTATATCTGTCTATATGTAAGATAAGTAATAAAAAATTCTTTTATTACTGGAAATAGTGTTAAGGGGGATTTGATGTTCGCAAGAAGCCGGACGGTCAATCGTCAGTACGTTGGAAAGAATATCCAGAATTTTATGGAGCTGCCTGATCTAATAGATATTCAGCTCTCATCCTATGAAGCTTTTTTACAAAAAAACAAACTGGATAACCATGAGCCGGTTGCCGAACAGGGTCTGCAGGAAGTTTTTAATTCTTCATTCCCTATAGAAAGCCCGAATGGCGATATGCTCCTTGAATATGAGTACTATGAGCTCGATGAAAATGGAATTAAATTTTCAGAACTTGAATGCAAACAAAAAGGTTTAACATATTCTGTGCCCTTAAAAGCACGCATAAATTTGATTTTTAATCAGACGGGAGAAATCCGTCAAAAAGATATATACATGGGCGACATACCGCTTATGACCGACCGCGGAACCTTTATAATTAACGGTGCAGAGCGTGTTGTTGTATCACAGATTCACCGTTCTCCTGGTGTAATATTCAGCCATGAGAAGGGAATTTACTCCAGCCGAATCATTCCATACCGCGGAAGCTGGCTTGAATTTGAAATTGATCAGAAAAAAGAACTTATTTACGCAAAAATCGACCGCAAAAAAAGAATTCTTGGTACAATATTCCTTCGAGCTTTGGGTTACAGTACCCGCGAAGAAATAATCAGAGCTTTTTATGATGTTGAAAATATAAGTGTTTCTGATGAACGTGATGTAAAAGATAATCTTATAGGCAAGGTTCTTGCAGATGCAGTAATGATCACAGATCCTGACACCAACGAAGAGAAAAAGCTGTATAAGGCTGGTGAAAAACTTCATCCTCACAATGTTGATGAGCTTCTTCTGCAGGGGATTACTCAAATCTGTGTTATAAAATTTGATGCAGAGAGTTCTTTAGATTCTCAGATGATTATTAACTGTTTTGAAAGAGAAGAAATCCGTTTTACAAAAGAAGGCGCTTCTTCGGATGAGCCTACGAAGGATGATGCTCTTTCTGCTGTTTACTCTGTTCTCATGCCGGGTGAACCAATCACTGTTGATGCAGCCGAAAAAGATCTTAATACAATGTTTTTCTCTATGAGAAGATACGACCTCGGTCGTGTTGGCCGCTACAAGCTTAATAAAAAATTCAATTATGATGTTGCAGTAGAAGAACATACTCTTGCAAAGCAGGATATCATTGCTACTATGAAGTTCCTTATTAAGGTCTATGTCGGCGATGAAAGTATTGATGATATTGATCACTTGGGTAACCGCCGTGTGCGCTCTGTCGGTGAATTGATGACAAATCAGCTTAAGACAGCATTCAGCAGGATGGAAAGAATCTGTAAGGAAAGAATGGGATTAAAGGAAACTGAAACCATGAAGCCTCAGGATCTTATTTCCATTAAGCCTATAGTTGCTTCAATAAAAGAGTTTTTTGGTTCCAGTCAGTTGTCGCAGTTCATGGATCAGGTTAATCCTCTTGCAGAATTAACCCACAAACGGCGTCTTAACGCTCTTGGACCCGGAGGTCTTTCAAGAGACCGTGCCGGTTTCGAAGTCCGCGATGTTCATTATACACACTACGGAAGAATGTGTCCTATTGAAACTCCGGAAGGTCCGAATATCGGTCTTATAGTTTCACTTGCTATTTATACCCGTGTTAACGATTACGGATTCCTTGAGGCTCCATACAGAAAAATTGAAAACGGTAAAGCAACTGATAAATCCGAATATTTATCGGCAATGGACGAAGATAGATACTTCATTGGTCAGGTTTCAGAACAGCTTGATGATGACGGAAATTTCCTCGTAGATCAGATTCCATGCCGCCGTTACGGCGACTATACATCGAGAAGTCCAAAAGATGTGCAATACATGGATGTTTCTCCAAAACAGATTATTTCTGTTTCTGCAGCTCTTATTCCTTTCCTTGAACACGACGATGCTAACCGTGCACTCATGGGTTCAAACATGCAGCGTCAGGCTGTTCCTCTTATTTTCCCTGAACCGCCTCGTGTTGGTACAGGTATGGAAGGAAAGTGCGCCTATGACTCAGGTGTTCTTGTTAAAGCAAAAAGAGCCGGAGAAGTTGTTTGGGTAACATCAGAAGAAATCAGGGTTAAGCCTGATCTTCAGTCAAATCCGGAAGATTTTGATGTCTATCCTTTACTTAAATATCAAAGGACTAACCAGGATACCTGTTATCATCAGAGGCCTATAGTTCTCCGCGGTCAGCGTGTAGAAAAGGGAACTGCTCTTGCAGACGGTCCTGCAACATTCAATGCAGAGCTTGCACTCGGCAGAAATATTCTTGTCGGCTTCGTTCCATGGAACGGCTACAACTATGAAGACGCTATTCTTATCTCGCAGCGTGTTGTAAAAGAAGACATGTTTACTTCTATACATATTAAAGAGTTCAATACTGAAATTCGCGAAACAAAACTTGGTCCTGAAAAAATTACCCGTGATATTCCGAATACCAGTGAGAAGACCCTTGACAATCTTGATGCCGAAGGTATTATCCGCATCGGTGCAAAAGTACGTTCCGGCGACATTCTTGTTGGTAAGGTTACTCCCAAGAGCGAAACAGAAACAACTCCCGAATTTAAACTTCTTAACTCAATCTTCGGTGAAAAAGCCAAGGAAGTTCGAGATTCATCATTACGTGTTCCTCACGGTGTAGAAGGAACTATCATTGATGTTCAGCGTTTACGCAGAACGGAAGGTGATGATCTGAATCCCGGTGTTGATGAAGTTGTAAAAGTACTTATAGCTACAAAGCGAAAGCTTCGTGAAGGCGATAAAATGGCCGGACGCCACGGAAATAAGGGTATTGTTGCCCGTATTCTTCCTGTGGAAGATATGCCGTATCTTGAAGACGGTACAGCGCTTGATATTTGCCTTAACCCGCTTGGTGTTCCATCCCGTATGAACATTGGTCAGATTATGGAATCTGAGCTCGGTTTAGCCGGTTTATTCCTTGATCAATGGTATGAGTCTCCTGTTTTCCAATCTCCTACAAATCAGCAGATTGAACAAAAACTTATGGAGGCAGGATTTAACGCAAACTCAAAGGCCGTATTACGTGACGGACGAACCGGACATGCTTTTGAAAACCCTGTATTTGTCGGTGTAATTTACTTTATGAAACTGCATCACCTTGTAGATGATAAAATGCATGCTCGTTCAACCGGTCCTTATTCGCTTGTTACTCAGCAGCCTCTTGGAGGAAAAGCTCAGTTCGGCGGTCAGCGCCTTGGTGAAATGGAAGTATGGGCGCTTGAAGCGTATGGAGCTGCAAATACACTCCAGGAACTTCTTACAATTAAATCCGATGATATGACAGGACGTTCAAAGATTTACGAATCTATTGTTAAGGGTGAGCCTTCAACAGCTGCCGGCGTTCCTGAAGCATTTAACGTTCTTGTTCAGGAATTACGCGGACTTGCACTTGATTTTACCATCTATGATGCAAAAGGCAAGCAGATTCCGCTTACTGAACGTGACGAAGAGCTGATCACTAAAGCTGGCTCTAATTTCTAAGAAGTAGGAGAAAACGATGCGCGATATTCA
>JAKJFV010000066.1:7534-7766 GCA_022704725.1 Spirochaetota bacterium | reverse complement strand
ATGTACAGCCGCCATATGCTGATGCTGCTGCGGCAGCAGGCTTTGATGTTTTTTCTCTTGCCAACAATCATACTAATGATCAGGGTAAAGAAGGCATAGAAAAAACGCTGGAATACTTTCAATCAAAACGTGCAGAAGGTGTATACTCTGCAGGAATTAAAAACAGCCCTTCATCTGAATTAACCTATGAAGTTATAGAAAAAAACGGTTTTACTATTTTATTTGCAGCTTT